>NZ_JADPKQ010000538.1:0-17009 GCF_023074015.1 Bradyrhizobium sp. 142 | reverse complement strand
TCTCGCGATGACGCCCTTGCGCTTCGCTAACCCTTCGCCGCCATCAGGCTGGGTAAAGGACTTCCACCTCCAAGCTGTCGAACATGCTCGGCACACCAACAAAAACCCCGCGGCTCGCACCGCGGGGTTTCGTCTTTAGTTGTTGACGCGCTCAGTGCGCGAGGATCGCCAGCAGCAGCAGCGCTACGATGTTCGTAATCTTGATCATCGGGTTCACCGCCGGTCCCGCCGTATCCTTGTAGGGATCGCCGACGGTGTCGCCGGTCACCGCCGACTTGTGGGCGTCAGAGCCCTTGCCGCCGAAATGGCCGTCCTCGATGTACTTCTTGGCGTTGTCCCAGGCGCCGCCGCCCGAGGTCATGGAGATCGCGACGAAAAGGCCGGTCACGATCACGCCGAGCAGCATCGCGCCGACGGCCGAGAACGCCGCCGACTTGCCGGCCGCACCGCCACCCGCGATCGCGTAGATCAGGAAGTAGACGACGATCGGCGACAGCACCGGCAAGAGCGAGGGGATGATCATTTCCTTGATCGCCGCCTTGGTCAGCAGGTCGACCGCCTTGCCGTAATCCGGCTTGTCGGTGCCCTTCATGATGCCCGGCTTCTCGCGGAACTGACGCCGCACCTCCTCGACGATCGCGCTGGCCGCACGGCCCACGGCCGTCATGCCCATCGCGCCGAACAGATACGGCAGCAGACCACCGAATAGCAGGCCCACCACCACGTAGGGGTTGTTGAGCGAGAAGTCCGGATTGACGCCGGCGAAATAGGGGTGATGCGCGGAATCCGCAACGAAGAACTTAAGGTCCTGGTTGTAGGCCGCGAACAGCACCAGCGCACCGAGACCGGCGGAGCCGATCGCGTAGCCCTTGGTCACCGCCTTGGTGGTGTTGCCGACCGCGTCGAGCGCGTCGGTCGACTTGCGCACCTCCTTCGGCAGGCCCGCCATCTCGGCGATGCCGCCGGCGTTGTCGGTCACGGGCCCGAACGCATCGAGTGCGACCACCATGCCGGCGAGCGCAAGCATGGTGGCGGTCGCGATCGCGATGCCGAACAAGCCGGCGAGGCTGTAGGTGACGAGGATGCCGGCGATGATGACGAGCGCCGGCAACGCGGTTGCCTCCATCGAGACGGCGAGGCCCTGGATCACGTTGGTGCCGTGGCCGGTCACCGAGGCCTGGGCGATCGACTTCACCGGGCGATAGTCGGTGCCGGTATAGTATTCGGTGATCCAGATGATCAGCGCGGTGACGACGAGGCCGACGATGCCGCACTCGAACAGCGACATGCCGGTATACTCGACACCGTCGAGCTTGCCGAAGCCGATCAGGCTGTAGATCACGCCGGCGATGCCGATCAGCGACAGCACGCCGGTTGCGATCAAGCCCTTATAGAGCGCGCCCATGATCGACTGGCTCGGCCCGAGCTTGACGAAGAAGGTGCCGATGATCGAGGTGATGATGCAGATGCCGCCGATCGCGAGCGGCAGCGTCATCATGTTCATGAGGATCGGAGTCTTGGCGAAGAAGATCGCCGCGAGCACCATGGTGGCGACCGCCGTCACCGCGTAGGTCTCGAACAGGTCGGCCGCCATGCCGGCGCAGTCGCCGACGTTGTCGCCGACGTTGTCGGCGATGGTTGCCGGATTGCGCGGATCGTCCTCGGGAATGCCGGCCTCGACCTTGCCGACGAGATCGCCGCCGACGTCCGCACCTTTGGTGAAGATGCCGCCGCCAAGACGGGCGAAGATCGAGATCAGCGAGGCGCCGAAGCCGAGCGCCACCATGGCATCGACCACGACACGGCTGTCAGGCCCGAGTTTCAGCGAATAGACCAGGAAGCCGAAATAGAGGGTCACGCCGAGCAGCGCGAGACCCGCCACCAGCATACCGGTGATCGCGCCCGCCTTGAAGGCGAGTTCGAGGCCGCCGGCCAGCGACGTCGTGGCGGCCTGGGCGGTGCGCACATTGGCGCGGACCGAGACGTTCATGCCGATGAAGCCGGTCGCCCCCGACAGGATGGCGCCGATGGCGAAACCAATGGAGACATAGATCCCGAGGAAATAGGCAAGCAGCAAGAAGATGACGATGCCGACGAGACCGATCGTGGTGTACTGACGCCGCAGGTAGGCCTGCGCGCCCTCGCGCACCGCTCCCGCGATCTCCTGCATGCGCGGTGACCCCGCATCCGCACTCAACACCGAAGACGTCGCCCAGATCGCGTAGACGACGGAAAGCACTCCGCAGAGCACAATCAACCATAATGCTGTCATGTGATTTTTTGCCTCAGATCCCTTGATGTACCCCCGGCGCCTTTTATTGTCCGTCGTACGGTGCGGCGCCTTGATTTCGAACAAGGCCGCCCCTTTGCCCGAAGGGGCGGCCTTGTTCGGCAGCGACCTTGCCAAAATCAGAATGCCGGTGCAACGCCGTAAGCGGCCGAAAACAATGATCTCGGCAGGTATTTAGGCCTATCCTAAGAGCGCCGGCGCGCCGGTTTAGCGGAATTGCTAGAAATGGCTGTAGGACAGCCGCTTCAAAGCCAGTTCCCGGCCGTGCCCATCAAGGAAGCGCGGCCGCGCGTCACCCTCGACGATCGTGCCGATCGCCGTGACGTCGAGGCCCACTGCCCGCCCTGCGGCGATCAATGCGTCGCTTTGAGCGGCCGGAACGGTGCACAGCACCTCATAGTCGTCGCCCCCGGCCAGCAGCGTCTCGACGCAAACAGCGTTGCGCGCGACCAGGCTTGCCGCAGCAGCCGAGAGCGGCACACTTGCTACGTCCACTGTGGCCGAGACGCCCGATGCCGCACAGAGTTTTGTCAGATCGCCGGCGAGCCCGTCGGAAACGTCCATCGCAGCCGTCGCGTGGTTGCGAACGGCCTGCGCCAGCAGGTTGCGTGGCTGCGGCACGCGATAGCGCGAGACCAGCATCTCCCGCGCATGCGGGTCGGAGGCCAAGGCTGCAGCCACCGCACCGCCCGTGAGCACGTCGAGGCCGAGCGCGGCATCGCCGATCGTGCCGGTCACCAGGATGCGCTCGCCCGGCCTTGCACCGGTGCGGCCGACCATCCGCCCGTGGGGTATCCGGCCGAAGGCGGTGATCGAGATCATCTGCGGCCCCGGCGTCGACACAGTGTCGCCGCCAAGGAGCGGGCATCCGAAGGCCTTGGCATCCTCGCCCAGCGCGTCCGCGAACGGACCGAGCCAGGCGTCCTCCCTGCTGCGCAGTGCCAGCGTCAGCACGAAGCCGGCGGGCACAGCGCCTTTGGCGGCAAGGTCGGACAAATTCACCCGCAGCGCCTTGCGCGCGATGGTGTCGGGCGGATCACCGGCAAGATAGTGCACACCCTCGACCACGGCATCGGTGGTGACAACGATGTCCTCGCCGAGCGATTGCAGGATGGCGGCGTCGTCGACCAGCCCCAACGCACCGGGATCAGTCGCAAGCGGCTTGAAATAGCGCGCGATGAGGGAGTCTTCGCCGGAGGGATTGTTCGGGTTTGCCATCAGCGTCAGCCACGCACTCCGCTGTCATCGCCCGGCTTGACCGGGCGATCCAGTACGCCGAGTCGCCTTTGGTCAAGCATGATCGCCGCGGAGTACTGGATCACTCGCCTTCGCGGGTGACGACGGCGGTGTATGGGGCAGCCATATCGCATCAATTCACCGCCCGCGTCCCGCCCTACCCCCGCCCGAACTCGTCACCGCGAAACTGGCGGCCGATCTGGTCGAGCACCGCGTTCACCATGCCGGTCTCCTCACGGTCGACGAAGGCGTTGGCGACGTCAACATATTCGGAGACGACGACGCGGCCCGGCACGTCCTTGCGGTGCTCCAGTTCATAGGCCCCTGCCCGCAGCACCGCGCGCAAAATCGCCTCGATGCGCTTCAGCGGCCACCCCTTCGACAGCGCCTCGTCGATCAGGGGATCGAGCTTCTTCTGGTCGCGCACCACGCCCGAGACGACGTCGCGGAAGAAGGCCGCTTCCGCCGGCAGATAAGTGTCGCCCTCGACCTCGTTGCCGAGCCAGTGGCTCTCGAACTCTGCAAATATGTCGTTGATGCCGGCGCCACCGATGTCCATCTGGTACAGCGCCTGCACGGCCGCGAGCCGCGCCGCACCGCGCCGGTTCGCTTTTTTCTCTGCGCCAGCCGGCGGCTTTTTGCTGTTGTCGACCATGATCAAACCCGCGCCAGCCGGCGCTTGATGCGCAGCATCGCAAGTGCCGCGCGTGCGGCATCGCCGCCCTTGTCAAGCTCGCTGGCGCGCGCCCGCGCCCAAGCCTGCGCCTCGGTGTTGACGGTGAGGATGCCGTTGCCGAGCGGCAGTTTTCGCGACACCGCCAGGTCCATTAGCGCGCGGGAGGATTCCTGCGAAACGATCTCGAAATGAATGGTGTCGCCGCGGATGACGCAGCCGAGCGCAATCGCCGCGTCATAGGGCTTGCCGCTCGCCGCCGCGGCATCGATCGCGATCGCGACCGCCGCTGGAATCTCCAGCGCGCCGGGAACCGTGATGACGTCGTGCGTCAGCCCGGCCGCCTTCAGCTCGGCCACCGCACCGTCCAGCAGCGCGTCCTGGAGGTCGTCATAGAACCGCGCCTCGACTATCAGCGCGCGCGCGCCGGAAATGTCGGTCTGGTCCTTCAGGGGTGCGCGCCGCGCGTCTGCCATCGTTCAACCTTACTTTGTCATTGCCGGGCTTGACCCGGCAATCCATCGGGCCAAGCACCTCTTAAGAGCATGGATGCGCCGGTCAAGCCCGCGCATGACGAACTTTCTGCGCCATCACTTCATTTCCGTCAGCCGCGCCGCGTAGCGGGCCATCAGGTCGACCTCGATATTGACCTCGGCACCTGCCTTCCAGCCACCGATCGTTGTGACTGTCAGCGTGTGCGGGATAATCAGCACCGAAAAGGTCACGTCTTTCACCGTATTGATCGTCAGCGACACGCCGTCGATCGTGATCGAGCCCTTGGTCGCAATGAACCGCGCCAGCTCCCACGTGGTGGAGAGCTCGAACCGTGCCATATCGGGCAGGTCCTCGCGGCTGACGAGGGTGGCTGTACCATCGGCGTGGCCGGCAACGATATGGCCGCCGAGCTCGTCGCCGATCTTCAGCGCGCGTTCGAGATTGAGCTTGGTGCCCACCTTCCAGTGCTTCGCAGTCGTCAGCGCCAGCGTCTCGGCGGCGGCATCGACGTCGAACCAGGTTCTGTCGCTGTCCACGCCCGAAGCAACCACCGTCAGGCAGACGCCGTTGCAAGCGATCGAGGCGCCGTCGGCAATGGTCGTGCGATCATAGCGGCAGGCGATGCGCAGCCGATGCAGTTGCCCCTGCGCCGTCGGCGTCAGGCTGACGATCTCGCCGATATCGGTGACAATGCCAGTGAACATGTTAGGCGCGCTCATAGACGGTGAGAGTATCGTGATCGAATGTCTCGCTAGCATGAACGCGGAAGCCCTGCGACTGCGTGATTTTCGACAGGGGCAATGCATCGAGCGCATCCACGCCGTCGCTGCCCACCTCTTCCGTTCCGCGGAACAGCCATATCTCGTCGACCAGGTTGGCGGCCACGAACGATGCCGCAGCGCGGCTGCCGCCCTCGACCATCAACCGCGTGATGCCCTTCTCGGCGAGCGCATGCAGCACGGCAGGAAGATCGAGCCCGGATGCGTGCCCCCGCGGTACGCGGATCACTTGCGCGCCCGCAGCGCCGAGCCGCATTGCCGCTGCGGCTTCGGCGAGCTCAGAGCCCACCACCCAGAGCGGCGTCTCGCGCGCGGTACGCACCAGCTGGCTCGAGGCCGGAATGCGCAGGCTCTGGTCGAGCACCACACGCACCGGCGAGCGCGCCGCCATCCCCGGCAGGCGGCACGTGAGCTGCGGATCATCCGCCAGCACCGTGCCGATGCCGACGAGGATGGCGTCACTCTGCACGCGCAACAGATGCACGCGATTGCGCGCGGCTTCACCCGTGATTGCGACCGGCTTGCCGCCGGCGGCGCCGATCTTGCCGTCGGGCGAGACCGCGAGCTTCAGGATCGCATGCGGGCGCTTGTCGCGGACACGGCGGAAATGCCCGGCATGATCGAACGCGGCCTCCGCCGCACACAGGCCCACATCCACCGTGATACCGGCGGCGCGCAACCGCGCATGGCCCTGCCCCGCCACTTCCGGATTGGGATCCTCGATCGCCGCCACCACGCGCTCGATGCCGGCTGCGATCACCGCATCGGCGCACGGCGGCGACTTGCCGAAATGCGAGCACGGCTCGAGGGTGACATAGAGCGTCGCGCCCCGCGCCGCCTCTCCGGCCCGCCGCAGCGCCTCGGGCTCGGCATGCGGCCGCCCGCCTGCTTGAGTCCAGCCGCGGCCCAGGATCACCCCGTCCTTGACGATGACGGCGCCGACGGCCGGATTAGGCCAGGTCCGCCCCTGCCCGCGGCGTCCCAGCGCGAGCGCTAGCTGCATGAAACGGCGATCGGCGTCCTTGGACTCGCGGGCCTTCTGCGCGAACTGATCCTCCAGGATCCGGAAGATCATTTGCGGATCGCGGCGAGCCGCGCTTCCTCCTCACCGGAGAGCTCGCCGAGCACGTCGGCGAAATCCTTGGCCTCGCGGAAATTGCGGTAGACCGAGGCAAAGCGCACATAGGCGACGTCGTCGAGCGTGCGCAGATGCTCCATCACGGTCTCGCCGATCACCTCGGAGGAGATTTCGGCTTCGCCCCCGGTCTCGAGCTCGCGCACGATGGTGGAGACCATCTTCTCCACCCGCTCCGGCTCGACCTGCCGCTTGCGCAAGCTGATCGACACCGAGCGCATCAGCTTGTCGCGATCGAACGGCACGCGGCGGCCGTTGCGCTTGATCACCGTGAGCTCACGCAGCTGTACGCGCTCGAAGGTGGTGAAGCGGAAATTGCAGGCGACGCACACGCGCCGCCTGCGGATCACGGAAGAGTCCTCGGTCGGACGCGAGTCCTTTACCTGCGTATCGAGACTGTTGCAGTTCGGACAGCGCATCCGCTTGGCCCAGCCTTACTGATAGATCGGAAACCGATCGGTGAGCGCCTTGACCCGTTCCTTGATCGCGGCCTCGACCAGCGGCGCCTTGCCGTCGGACGATTGCGCGATCGCGTTCAACACCTCGGCGATCATGCCGCCGACCTGCTGGAATTCAGCTACACCGAAGCCGCGGGTGGTCGCAGCCGGTGTGCCGAGCCGAATCCCGGAGGTAACGAAGGGCGATTCGGGGTCGAACGGAATACCGTTCTTGTTGCAGGTGATGGCGGCGCGGACCAGCGCCTTCTCCGAGGCGTTGCCCTTCAGGCCCTTTGGCCTGAGGTCGACGAGCATCAGATGATTGTCGGTGCCACCGGAGACAATGTCGAACCCGTGGCTCTTGAGCGTCTCGGCCAGCGCCCTGGCATTCTCGACGACGTTCTTCGCATAGACCTTGAAGTCCGGCCGCAGCGCCTCGCCGAAGGCCACCGCCTTCGCTGCGATCACATGCATCAACGGGCCGCCCTGCAGGCCGGGGAAGATCGCCGAATTGAGCTTCTTGGTCAGCGTCTCGTCGTTCCACAGCATCAAACCGCCGCGCGGGCCGCGCAGCGACTTGTGGGTGGTCGTGGTGGTGACGTGCGCATACGGCACCGGCGAGGCATGCGCACCGCCGGCGACGAGGCCGGCAAAGTGCGCCATGTCGACCAGCAGATAGGCGCCGATGCTGTCCGCGATCTCGCGGAAGCGCTTGAAATCCCAGGCGCGCGAATAGGCCGAGCCGCCGGCGATGATCAGCTTCGGCTTGATCTGCTCGGCCTGCTTAGCCACGGCGTCCATGTCGATGATCTGGTCCTCGCGGCGCACGGTGTAATGCGCGGCCTTGAACCACTTGCCGCTCATATTGACGGGCGAGCCGTGGGTGAGATGACCGCCGGCCGCAAGGTCAAGACCCATGAAGGTGTCGCCCGGCTGGAGCAGCGCCAGAAACACCGCCTGGTTCATCTGACTGCCGGAGTTCGGCTGCACGTTGGCGAAGTTCGCGCCGAACAGCTTCTTTGCCCGATCGATCGCGAGGTTCTCGGCGACGTCGACCCACTCACAACCGCCGTAGTAGCGCGCGCCTGGATAGCCCTCCGCATATTTGTTGGTCATCACCGAACCCTGCGCTTCCAGCACGGCGCGGCTGACAATGTTCTCGGAGGCGATCAGCTCGACCTCATGGCGCTGCCGGCCGAGCTCGCCCTTGATGGCGGCGGCGATTTCCGGGTCGGCCTGGTCGAGCGGGGCGGTGAAAAACGAATCGGGCGCGGAGGCGGATGCTGCAGAGTTCTTGGCGAAGGTCATCTTGCGAATATCTCCACCGCCGCAGCCTTTTAGCGGGCTACGGGCGGTCTGGTGTGGCGATCGGAAGCGGCGAGCGGGATCTACCACATCGCCCGCCCCCGGCCAAGTAGTTGCGGGTCGGGCGTAATATTTATGCAAGATATGGTGGGCTTGAAGAAGAAGAGCCTGGCGGTCCTATCGAACCGCCTGGTCGCTTCCTTTCCGAAAAAGGTCCGCTTTGGACCTTAAATGCCACGCGGCCAGCCGATGGCCCGGCCAGCCCACTACAGCCCGGTGTATCCCGCCTTCACCGGGTCTACGCTGCCGTCGAGCTGGCGCAGATAGGTCAGGCCGCAGACTATCAACCTGTGAGGGTCCTTCTCGCCGGCTTCCATCAACGTATTCAGGTAATTCGTGACCTTGGCACGCGCCTCCTCGCTCGCCGCCGCAGTGCGATTGGCGAGCAGGTCATAGGTCTGCATGATGCGGTCAATGGCAGCTTCCATGGCACCCTCTGGTTCTTGCCGAGTTTGGGAGTTTTGATCAGGCAACCGCTTTGGCCTCGGACTGCGCCTCGAACTTGAGGATGGCCTTGTTGGCCAGCCTGATCTTGTTGAATTCGCCGTTCTGGAACAGTTTGACGACGATCTCGAGCAGGCGTTCGTCGGTGACGAGGCTGTCGGGAATCGCACCGGAGCGGCGAAGATAATTCGCGGCAATGGCATAGGCCTCGCTTACGAGTTCCACGTTCATCGCCCCTAAGCCACGCTCGACCAGCATCGTCAGCCTCCGATCCGGAGGGGATAAGCGCCGAGCCGGGAACTCGTTCCTCCCGGCTAGCGATTTTTTCGCAACCGCGAAAAGACAAAACGCACCGGTCCGGGCAAAGCCGGGCCGGCGCGCTTGGGGAAGTGAGGCACGTTCGGGAGGTTTGCCGGTCTTGTTATGGGCCGGCTTGGCCTTACCGTCGAAATGACCTCAGAGACGATACAGGATCTGGTCGGTCCAGAAGCGCTCGAGCCGATGCAGCGACTTGTTGAGGGTCGAGAACTCCTCGCCCGAGATGCCGCCGACCTGCTCCACCGTCTTGACGTGCTTCTGGTAGAGAGAGTCGACGATGCGGCGGACTTCCTGGCCCTGCGGGGTCAGGCGGATGCGCACCGAGCGGCGATCGACGCGCGAGCGCTGATGATCGAGGAAGCCGAGCTCGACGAGCTTCTTCAGATTGTAGGAGACGTTGGAGCCGAGATAGTAACCGCGCGTGCGCAGCTCGCCCGCGGTCAGCTCCTTGTCGCCGATGTTATAGAGCAAGAGCGCCTGCACCGAATTGATGTCGGCGCGACCGCGGCGATCGAACTCGTCCTTGATGACGTCGAGCAGGCGGCGATGCAGCCGCTCCACCAGAGTCAAAGCTTCCAGATAGAGCGTCTGCACCGAACCCTGCTGGCCGGAGACGCGTTCTGCGGTATCTGCCGCGGTTGCGACGGCTTTCATCATGACACTTCCCCTGTTGTCGTTTTTATCGACACTTATTCGACGAAACTTGTGTCCCGTCTGATAGGTGCAACTTAAGGGGGCCCGTTTGAAGATCGGCTTAAATAAGAGAATAAAGAGATCATGAATTTAAGACAGTGAATTGCGGATTAAGCCTGTCCCGCAAGGGCTTTTCGCAACCCTCTGTTGACCGTCGCAAGGTCCTGTTCACCCTCCGTCCGCCGCCTCTGTCGCATTCCAGTACAGGCCGCCCCGTTTCGAAACGCACGCGTAACGGCTGTGGCGGAATCCACGGAGTCAATGAAAAGTTACCGCAAACTTTAGGCAACCAACGGTCAACCAAGCAGACACAACTGCGGTCGTGTCCGGACAAGCGCAGCGCACCGCAGGAGAGTTCGAGCGATCAACAGCGCGCTACGGCGGTCGCTCGCGCGCGGCCATCCAAGCGAGCGCGAGATAAGCGGCGAGCATGAAGGCTTCCACGCCGACGACGATCAGGCTGCCACCATAGATTCCCGGGAACATCAGTTCGATGACCGCCATCGACACGACGGTCGTCAGCCAGACCACCGCGCCCCAGGGCGTTGCCAGCCACAGCCCGACCGCGGCAACGAGTTCGATCACGGCGAAGTAGATGGTCGAGGCCTGCCAGGCCATCGCCTGGTTCTCGAACGCCTCGTCCTCGCCGCCGACGAAGCCCGTGACCTGCGCCCAGTGATAGAGGCCCTTGAGGATCGACAGCAACGCCATCACCCGCAGGAACAGCACCAGGCGGCGCGTCCAGACATTGTCGTCGGACTCCTGGCGCTCCGACGAGATCGCAGCCACCGACATTGCGCTGTCTCTGGCATTGTCTCTGACAGCGTCCCTGGCATTGGCGCTGTCGCGGGCCGCGTCGCGGGTTGAGATCTCGGACATGGCCCCTTCTGGCTGCTTCGCCCCGCAAAATCAATCGGCTGCCCAAATCACCAATCTGGTCACTTCAATTTTGCCTTGCGGCAGGTAATTTTGCCCTGCGGCAAGTCAAGCCGCGGTGACGGGAACCATGCGAGCTGGTATAAGAATAATTCCAGCCGGAGGAAGTCTAATGGCGATCAAATACGGGCGTCCGATCGAGCTCCGCGAGATTTCGCGCCGGGATAGCGCGGCAGCTTCCCCTGCCCTCGATCTGCCCGTCCGGCCGCGCCGCAACCGCAAGGCCGAATGGTCCCGGCGCATGGTGCGGGAGAACGTGCTCACCACCGACGACCTGATCTGGCCGCTATTTTTGATCGATGGCAACGGCAAGCGCGAACAGATTGCCTCGATGCCGGGCGTCGACCGTCTCAGCGTCGACCAGGCCGTGCGCGAGGCCGAGCGCGCCATGAAGCTCACCATCCCCTGCATCGCGCTGTTTCCCTACACCGATCCGTCCTTGCGCGACGAGGAAGGAACGGAAGCAACCAACCCGGACAATCTGGTCTGCCGGGCCGTGCGCGCGATCAAAAAGGAGTTTCCCGATCTCGGCATTCTCTGCGACGTCGCGCTCGATCCCTTTACCAGCCACGGCCATGACGGCCTGATCGCTGACGGCAAGATCCTGAACGACGAGACGGTCGCAGTCCTGGTGCGCCAGGCCTTGGTGCAGGCCGAGGCCGGGTGCGACATCATCGCGCCGTCGGACATGATGGACGGCCGCGTTGCCGCGATCCGCGAGGGGCTGGATCGCACAGGGCTGCTCGACGTGCAGATCATGGCCTATGCGGCAAAGTACGCCTCCGCCTTCTACGGCCCGTTCCGTGACGCCATCGGCTCGGCCAAGACGCTCACCGGCGACAAACGCACCTACCAGATGGATAGCGCCAACACCGACGAAGCGCTGCGCGAGGTCGAGCTCGACATCTCCGAGGGCGCCGACATGGTGATGGTGAAGCCCGGCATGCCCTATCTCGACGTGGTGCGGCGCGTGAAGGACACATTTGCGATGCCGACCTTCGCCTACCAGGTCTCCGGCGAATACGCGATGATCGCCGCGGCCGCGGGCAATGGCTGGCTCGACGGCGATCGCGCGATGATGGAGAGCCTGCTGGCCTTCAAGCGCGCCGGCGCCGACGGTGTGCTCAGCTATTTCGCGCCGAAGGCTGCGGAGCAGTTGAAGGCGCAGGGATAAGGTACTTTGTCGTCCCGGCGAAGGCCGGGACCCATACCGCGAGTTCTAGCGATGCGGGTGGCGCTAGCTAGTCACGAACGACCAATCCTCGCAAAACATCTCCCTGGGGATATGGGTCCCGGCCTTCGCCGGGACGACACCGTGGATGTAGCGGCAGCAGCACGCCGCTTTCCTTCTCACGTCCCCGCCCCCGAATCGCCGGAATATTTCGGCTTGTTAATCTCGGCGCCCTTGGCACGTGAATGGCCTGTCACCATGTCCTGCCATGGGAGTTTCCCCTCGGGAGGACGGACCATGTCGTATTCGGACTCGGGCAATTCAGGTCCCCAAGCGGACGCCTGGCGCAGCGACGGCGGGGTTCATGCCTATGATCCCTCTTTGCATCCGGAACTGTTCCGCGGTGTCGCGACCCGGCGGGTGTTTGCATTCCTGATCGACATGATCGTGATCTCGGTGCCGGTCATCCTTGGCTACCTCTTCATCGCCGTGTTCGGCGTGGTCACGCTCGGCCTTGGCTGGATGTTGTTCTGGCTGGCCTGGCCGGCCTCCGTGATCTGGGCCATCGTCTATTACGGCGCCTGCATCGGAGGTCCCCACTCGGCGACGCTCGGGATGCGGGTCATGGATCTGGAGTTGCGAACCTGGTACGGCGCACCCGGCTATTTCGTGCTTGGCGCCACGCACGCCGTGCTGTTCTGGGTGACGGTCTCGTTCCTGTCACCCTTGGTGGTCCTGGTCGGGCTGTTCAACGGCCGCCGGCGCCTGCTGCATGATTTCGTCTTGGGAACGGTCATCATCAACAATTCCGTTCGGGCGCCCCTGCCTCAGACCGCCAGGAGCTACTAGTAAGCGCTACTGAGTAAGCGCTACTGATCAAGAGCTACTGATCAAGGACCTATCAACCAGGACCGACTAAACTGACTGATCTGACCTGCTGAGCAGACCGATTGACCGAGAGCTTTCGTAGCGCGATGCTGATACCCATTTTGGAGGCCCACGACGTCCCTTGACCCAGCACTCGCGCGATACTCCGCAGTTTTACCTCACGGCGCCGTCCCCGTGCCCCTATCTGCCGGGCCGGCATGAGCGCAAGGTGTTTACGCACCTCGTAGGGGAGCGTGCCGGCGACCTCAACGACCTGCTGACCCATGGCGGCTTCCGCCGCAGCCAGTCGATCGCCTACCGGCCAGCCTGCGACCAGTGCCGCGCCTGCGTCTCGGTCCGGGTAATTGCCAACGAGTTCCGCCCCTCCCGCAATTTCCGCAAGGTGATCGCCCGCAACGCCGACATCATCGGCGAGCAGCGCAGCGCGGTGCCGACTTCCGAGCAATATTCGGTGTTCCGGGCCTATCTCGATTCCCGCCACCGCCACGGCGGCATGGCCGACATGACCGTGCTCGACTACGCCATGATGGTCGAGGACAGCCACGTCGAGACCCGCATCATTGAGTACCGAAAGCGCGGTCCCGACAGCGGCATCACCGGCCGTGGCGAGGAGCTCATCGCGGTCGCGCTCACCGACGTGCTCAGCGACGGCCTGTCGATGGTCTATTCGTTCTTCGAGCCGGGACAGGTAAGCCGCTCGATGGGCACCTTCATGATCCTCGACCACATCGCCCGCGCCCGCCGGCAAGGGCTGCCTTACGTCTATCTTGGCTACTGGATCGATGGCTCCAAGAAGATGGACTACAAGGCTCGCTTCCTGCCGCAACAGCGGCTCGCGCCGTCAGGCTGGCTGCGCGTCGACGCGCAGGGCGATGCGGCGTCCGAGCCGCAGGATTAACTGACGCGCACGGTCTCTGTCATGCCCCGCGACCCGGCTACGCCAAGGCTTCGCCGGGTGAGGCCCAGGGGCGCTGAAGCTTTAGCGTAGGCGGCAGGCGGGGCAGTACCCCGCAGCTTCTCGGGTCAATCATAAGCGTCACGGACTACTAGATCGCCCGCCTTTGCGGGCGATGACGGCGGTGAGGTGACGTTCACCCGAACAGCGTGTCCGCCAGCAGCTTCACGTTCAGAACCAAGATCACGCCCGCCACGATCCAAGCGATCGCGGCTACTGACGCGGATATTGCGAACTTGCCCATCTTGCGACGGTCGGAGACGAAACGGACCAGCGGAATGACGGCGAAGGGCAACTGCATCGACAGCACGACCTGACTGAACACCAGCAGATCGGCAGTGCCGCGTTCGCCGTAGATCGCGGTGACGACGATCACCGGAATGATCGCAATGCCGCGCGTCAGCAGGCGGCGCGCCCAGCTCGGCAGGCGCAGGTCGAGAAAGCCCTCCATCACGATCTGGCCGGCGAGCGTCGCAGTGACGGTTGAATTGAGGCCCGAGGCGAGCAGCGCAATCGCAAACAGCGTCGAGGCGATGCCGAGGCCAAGCAGCGGCGAGAGCAGCTCGAAAGCCTGGCCGATCTCGGCGACGTCGGAATGGCCGCTCTTGTGGAAGGTCGCGGCTGCCACCACCAGGATCGCGGCGTTGATGAACAGCGCCAGCATCAGCGCGATGGTCGAGTCCGTCGTCGCCCATTTGATCGCCTCGCGCCGGCCGGCGTCGTTGCGCTCATAGGCGCGGGTCTGCACGATCGAGGAGTGCAGATAGAGATTATGCGGCATCACGGTCGCGCCGATGATGCCGATCGCGATGTAGAGCATCTCCGGATTGATGAAGATCTCCGTCGATGGCACGAAGCCCCTCAACATCGCGGCAACCGGCGGCGCCGCCGCGGCAATCTGGATCGTGAAGCAAACAGCAATCACGACCAGCAGCGCGATGACGAATGCCTCCAGGAAACGGAAACCGCGGTTCATCAGCACGAGAAGCAGGAAGGCATCCAGCGCGGCAATCAATGCGCCGCCGATCAGGGGAATGCCGAACAGGAGTTTGAGCGCAATCGCGGTACCAATGACCTCGGCGAGGTCGCAGGCGATGATCGCCGCCTCGCAGGCGAGCCACAGCATGAAGTTCACGGCCGGCGAATAGCTCGCGCGGCAGGCCTGCGCGAGATCACGATCGGTGACGATGCCGAGCCGCGCGGCCAGTGACTGGAGCAGGATCGCCATCAGGTTCGAGAGCAGGATGACGGAGAGCAGCGTGTAGCCAAACTTCGATCCACCAGCGAGGTCGGTGGCCCAGTTGCCGGGGTCCATGTAGCCGACCGAGACGAGATAGCCCGGACCAACAAAGGCGAGCAGCCGTCGCCACCAGCGGCCGGCAGCGGGAACAGCGACCGTGCCATTCACCTCGGCGAGGCTCTTGGTGGTGGGTGCATCTGAGCGCCAGCCGGCGGCGTCACGGGTCAGGTCGGGTGATCGGGCATCCATTCTGGCACATTGACCGAAGTCGAACCTTATTGCAACTCATTTGCAACTGCATCTAGCCATCTCGGTTCCCTTCGCCGACGCATGATGCCCAACGTTGTCGGGAAGCGGGTGGGTTTGGCCCGGGTCGGAGGCTGATACTTGCGCAAATGCGACTTTGCAGGATATGCGCCATGCCGACGACGCCTCGTCTTCCCGACACCTTCAATCGCCTCGCCTGGTCCAACCTCGCGGCGCAATCGGCCGAGCAGATCGCACTGGCCGCAGCCCCGATCGTCGCCGTGCTGACGCTCGGCGTTGCCGAGGGCCAGACCGGCCTGTTGCAGACCGCCCTCACCCTGCCCTTCGTGCTGTTCGCCATTCCGGCCGGCCTGCTCGCCGACCGCATCTCGCGCCGCTCGCTGATGGCGGGCGCCGAGGCACTGCGCGCGGCAGCGCTTGCCGCCATCGTGCTCTTGCTTGCACTGGGTGCCCTCAACCTGCCGCTGCTGGCCCTGCTCGGCTTTGCCGCGGTGTGCGGCACTGTCGTCTACAGCGTGGCCGCGCCGGCCCTGGTGCCCTCGCTGGTGAGTTCGGACCTCTTGCCCGCGGCCAATGCCCGGATCGAGCTGGCGCGCACCATCGCCTTTGCCAGCGGGCCCGCGCTCGGCGGCGCCTTGGTCGGCTGGTGGGGTGCAAGCCCCGCCTTCAGCTTTGCCGCGGCCCTCTCGGCGATAGCGGTGATGCTGCTCTCCGGCATCTACGAGCCTGCCCGCGCACCGACGCCGCGTCGCCATCCGTTTCAGGACATCCGCGAGGGCGCGGCCTTCGTGTTCCACCACAAGCTGCTGCGCCCGGTGTTCATCACGCAGTTCATCTTCAACACCGGCTGGTTCCTCCAGATCGCAGTGTTCGTGCCCTATGCAGTGCGCCATCTCGGTCTATCGGCGGCCGGGGTCGGCACTGTCCTGACCATGTACGGCGTCGGCATGGTGATCGGCGCGCTGTTCGCAACGCGGGTGATGCAGCGCATCGCCTTCGGCACCGTGGTCGGACTTGGACCCGTCACCGGCTTCGTCGCTTCTGTCGTGATGGCACTGACGGTGCTGGTCCCCTCGCCCTGGCTCGCGGGCCTCAGCTTCTTCCTGCTCGGCGTCGGACCGATCCTGTGGGTGATCTCGACCACTACCTTGCGCCAGTCCGTGACGCCGCCGCGCCTGCTCGGCCGCGTCTTCGCTATCAACATCATGAGCTACGGCGCCCGCCCGCTCGGCTCGGCACTGGGGGCGATCGTCGGCGGGTTCTGGAGCGCGGAAGCATGCCTCTACCTTGCGGCTGTCGTGTTCGGCGCACAGGCGCTGGTGATCCTGCTGTCGCCGGCGGTGGCACTGGACCGGCAGCCGGAGATGGTGGAGGACGCAGTGCCGGTGCGGTGCTAGCCCTCCTCGTCATTGCAAGCGCAGCGGTCGCGGTAGGGACGCTCATTGCTGAGCGCCCCCCGCACAGATCCGTACGTGCGGCTTTCCCGCATACGGCTCCCACCTCGGGTGAGTGACGGCGAAGCGTGCTCGCGGCCAAGGATGACGGATGTTGGGCCTGGGGAGGCAGTCACAGGCGAGGCGACTGATCGTCTCCCACCTCATGCCATCGGTCTGGCTGCGGCGCCGGAGCGTGCGTCTCCAGAGTTCGATGACGAAGAAGCGGAAGGCGCTGAGCGCCCGACTGTTGG
>NZ_JADPKQ010000496.1:0-17038 GCF_023074015.1 Bradyrhizobium sp. 142 | reverse complement strand
CGGGCCCGGACCTCGGGTGAAAACTTGTTCGTCGTCTTGCTCGTCATGGCTCCATCCTCTCAGGAGTTGGAGCCTCCGGCAAACCCGGGGCGGTTCAGTGTCGCCACGCTGCTTGCTTCATGGGGACAGCATGATCAACATTTCACAGATAACGCCAGGACGGACCGGGCGCACGCTAAGGCCCTGACAGCGCGTGCCGGGACGGCTTCGAAACTAGACACTTTTCTCGGCCCAATGCCATGTTAGTTTGGTGCTGAAGACTGAGCGCGTCGATAGTATGGTCGCTTGCTCAAGACATACTCGGACGACGTTGTGCGAAGCAAGTTGTGGCGCTCGGGGCTTCAGTTCGCGCCAGGAGATCTCGCAATTGGCTCATGGGATGGCGTTGGCGCATCGCGGCCCGGACGCTCAGGCCGATGCAGCGCTCAGAAGCCGGCGTCCAGTGGCCTCGCGCGTTGTGCCGATCATGGGCAAACCGATCAGCTTTCACATGTCATTGTCTGCTTGAGCGGTAGCAGCGAGCTGGGCGCTGCTGCACGTCGGGCAGTGGGCCGTGGTCGGGTAACGGGCCACGAGCCGCTCTATCGAATACGATCCTTCGCCCATACACTGCGCTAGTCGGCAGCGCCCGCTGCCGATGCTGTGCAGGCCCGGCCGGCGCGCAGGATTGGGCTGGATCGACACGATCGGGTCACGTATTGGGTGTGTAAGTCGCATCTCGGCGTGCCGCGGTCCACTCTTTGGCGGCCTTAATCGGTACTCGCGCCGTTTTGCGAAGTCCCTTCACAAGCTCGCCCCATATGTGTCAGGTTTCGGCTCAGTCCTTATTGACCGGGCGGGCAAATGCCGCGGGACCCCCTCAGCCGAACTCTGTTCGGCTCAAATGTCGACAGTGACATCCAGCCCCTGTGGGAGGACGGTGATCGCGCGTTCTGCCGTGCGTGGCGCCGGCAAATCCACGGCAGCAGGGCTGTCGTGCTTGTCGTGCGGCCCATCACGGAACACCCAGCGACGCTCGACCGCCTCGCCCATGAGTATGAGCTGAGGGAGGAGCTAGACGAGGCATGGGCGGTGCGGCCGTTGGAACTCATCCGGGAAGCTGGTCGGACTATGCTGGTCCTGGAGGATCCATGCGGCGAGCCACTGCTAAATTTACTCGGGATCCGTATGGAGCCCAAGCGCTTCGTGCGCCTCGCTGTTGGTATCGCGAGGGCCGTGGGCAAGCTTCACCGGCACGGCTTGGTCCACAAGGACCTGAAGCCCGCTCACATTCTGGTCAATTGTCCTGACGAACAGGTGCGACTCACTGGGTTTGGTCTGGCTTCCCGTCTTTCCCGCGAGCGCGTGCCGCCTGAGCCTGCCGAGTTCATCGCCGGCTCGCTGCCCTACATGGCGCCCGAACAGACCGGACGAATGAATCGCTCGGTCGATTGTCGCAGTGATCTCTATTCACTTGGCGTGACATTCTACCAGATGCTGATCGGCGCGCTGCCGTTCACGGGCTCAGATCCCTTGGAGTGGATCCATTGTCATATTGCAAGAAAAGCAATACCGCCCGTCGAGAAATCGCAAAACCTTCCGGAGCCGATATCTCAGATTGTGATGAAACTCCTCGCGAAAAGCGCCGAGGAACGCTACCAGACTGCCGCTGGCCTTGAGCACGATCTGCAACACTGTCTCGCAGCATGGGCCAACCACGGTCGCATCGACCCGTTTGAGCTCGGCACAGACGACACACCTGATCGATTGCTCATCCCCGAGAAGCTCTATGGCAGAGCCCTTCAGATCGAGGCTTTGCTTGCCTCTTTCGATCGCGCGGTGAAGAGCGGCACGCCGAGGTTGGTGCTCGTCGCCGGTTACTCCGGTGTCGGTAAGTCTTCGCTCGTCCAGGAGCTACACAAAGCACTGGTGCCCTCGCGCGGGCAGTTGGTGTCAGGCAAATTCGACCAACTGAAGCGCGACGTTCCCTATGTGACGCTAGTGCAGACGTTTCAGAGTCTTGTCCGTCCTCTTCTCAGCAAAAGTGAGGGCGAACTCGCCACCTGGCGGCAAGCGCTCCGGGAGGCGCTCGGGGCGAATGGACGACTGATGGCCGAATTGATCCCCGATCTGAGCCTGATCATTGGCGAGCAGCCCGCGGTTGCTGAGCTTCCAGCCCGGCAAGCGCAAATTCGTTTCCAGCTGGTGCTTCGCCGCTTTATTGGCGTGTTCGCCCGGCGAACCCATCCTTTGGTGCTCTTCCTCGACGATTTGCAGTGGCATGATGCCGCAACGCTCGACTTGATCGAGGATCTCCTGACCCAGTCGGATCTGCACCTGCTGCTCATTGGAGCTTACCGCAGCAACGAACTTGATGCAGGCCATCCACTCAAACGCAAGCTCGACTCCATCAGGAGAGCCGACGTAAATTTCGAGGAGATCACGCTCTCGCCGCTCACTGCAGACGATGTCGCGCAGTTAGTCGCGGATACCCTTCGCTGCGGACCAAAACGCGCTGCCCCGCTTGCAAAGTTGGTGCATCAGAAGACGATGGGTAATCCGTTCTTCGCCATTCAATTCCTTTCTGAACTGGCTGAAGAGCAGCTGTTGACGTTCGATCACGAGTCGGCGCGCTGGCGATGGGATCTCGAGCGTATTCACGCAAAAGCGTACACCGAGAACGTCGTAGAGCTGATGCTCGGCAAGCTCATCCGCCTGCCCGAGGAAACGCAGGACGCGCTGCAACAGCTGGCCTGTTTCGGCAACATCGCCGGGACGGCGGAGCTTGCGATCGTGCTCGAAATTTCGCAGGAGCAGGTGCATGCGACCCTGTGGCCGGCGATCCGGCAGGAACTGATCGCGCGCCACGGAACAGCCTACCGCTTCCTCCACGATCGCGTTCAAGAGGCGGCCTACTTGCTGGTGCCGGAATCCTCGCGCGCTCCTGCCCATCTGCGGATCGGTCGGATGCTGGCGGCACACGTCCCTGCGCACAAACGCGAAGAGGCTATCTTCGACATCGTCAGCCAACTCAATCGAGGTGTCGCGCTAATTGCCTCCGGTCAGGAGCGTGAGCAGCTCGCAGAGCTGAATTTGGTCGCAGGGCAGCGTGCCAGGGCGTCGGCGGCCTACGCCTCGGCACTCACATATTTCACCGTCGGTGCTGCGCTGCTCGCGGAGCACTCTTGGCGAAGGCGCCACGAACTCGCGTTTGCACTGGAGACAAGCCGGGCTGAATGCGAATTCTTGGTAGGCCAGCTGGACATTGCAGAGAGCCTCCTGTCCGTACTGTCGAAGCGCGCTTTGAACGCGCCCCAGCGAGCAACGGTCGCATGTTTGCGGGTCGATCTTTACTTGACGCTCGGTCAGCACGGGCGGGCAGTGCTCACAGGGCTCGAATATCTTCACGACGTCGGGATCGAGTGGTCGCAGCATCCGACGGACCAGGAAACATTGGCCGAATATCAGCGGATGTGGTCACAGCTGCCCGACGCAATCGAGGATCTTGCTAGTTTGCCTGCAATGACAGATCAGACCACGCTTGCCACGCTTGCCGTCTTGACGCGCATTCTTCCGCCCGCAGGTTTCACGGACGCCAATTTATCCGCTTTGGTCATCTGCAGAGCTGTCACCATCAGCCTCGAATACGGCAACACTGATGCTTCTTGCGCCCATTACGCATGGCTAGGCCGAATCTTGGCCGGGCGCTTCGGTGACTACCAAGCAGCTGACAAATTTGGTCGTCTTGCTTGCGACCTGGTTGATCGCGGTGAGTTCTCCCGCTTTCGGGCTCCCGTCTATTTGGCCTTCGGGTGCAACGTGATCCCGTGGACGAAGCCCCTAAGAGGTAGCCGAGTTTTGATTCGGCGAGCGCTCGCAGCTGCGGTCAGCAGCGGCGATGTCATCTATGAGGCGTACAGCTTGCTTCATCTAACCTCAAATATGATGATGGCCGGAGATCCCCTGAAAGAGGTACAGAACGAGATAGAGAAAAGCTTTGCTACGATACGGAATAGAAAGGTTCAGTTTGCTGCTGATACCGTAGCCGCTCAGCTCGCAATCATTAGAAGCATGCGCGGCCTCACGCGCTCATTCGGTTGCTTGGATGACCAACAATTTGACGAGCTAGAGGTCGAGCGATCGTTGGCACGGAGTCCGGAGCTGTCACCTAGCGAAACCGTCTACTGGATCCGCAAACTTCAGGCGCGATTTCTAGCCGGCGATTATGCTGCGGCTGTTGATGCTCGCTCCAAGGCGGAGCCCAAATTATGGACTATGCCCACAGAGCCCTTGATCGCGGAGTTTCACTTCTATGGTGCGCTGTCTCACTCATGTTACTGCGACAAGCCAGGCGAAAGCGAACAACAGCAACATTGGGATATCATTGATGCCCATTACAGACAGCTGCAGATATGGGCGACGAATTGCCCCGAAAATTTTGAGAATCGGGCTGCCTTGGTCGGCGCTGAAATTGCAAGGCGGGAACACCGCGATGCAGACGCAATGCGACTGTATGAACACTCAATCCAGACCGCAGCACGTAACGGTTTCGCCCACCACGAGGGAATCGCTTGCGAACTTGCAGCGCGCTTTTATGCTGCGCGCGGTTTTGACAGAATCTCCCGGGTTTACCTGCAGGACGCGCGGCGCGGCTACCTTCGTTGGGGAGCAGATGGCAAAGTGCGTCAGCTCGACGAGCTGAATCCCCATCTCAGCCATGAGGAGACCACTCCTGCCGTGAATGGAATGAGGATCGGAGCTCCGGTTGAGCATCTTGATCTCGCGACGGTGACAAAAGTGTCGCAGGCGATTTCCGGCGAGATTGTTCTTCAAAAACTAATCGACACGCTTATGCGGACTGCCATTGAGCAGGCCGGCGCCGAACGAGCTTTGTTAATTCTGCTGCATGGAGGCGAGCCACGGATCGAGGCGGAAGCCGCAACGGTAGCGGATGCGCTGCTTGTAAAGGTGAATGAACAGCCCGTAACTCCGATGGCGCTTCCCGAGTCCGTGCTGCATTTCGTCCTACGTGTCCGCGAAAACGTTATTCTCGAAGATGCTGCCGCCGAGCCTTCATTTGCGGAAGATCCGTATATCCGCGAGCGCAAAGCGCGTTCTATTCTTTGCCTGCCACTGATCACGCAGGGCAAGCTGATCGGCGTACTTTATCTGGAGAATAATCTCGCCGCGCGCATATTCTCGCCTGCCCGCAACTCGGTGCTGAAAATGCTTGCCTCGCAAGCTGCAACAGCGCTGGAAAACAGCCGGTTGTACAGCGAAGTGCAGCAACGGGAGTCGAAAATCCGGCGCTTACTCGACGCTAACATCATCGGAATATTTATCATTCGCGAAGGAGGCGAGATCATCGAGGCAAATCAAACCTTCCTCACGATGGTTGGATACGACCGAGAGGATCTCGTCGCGGGGCGAGTGAACGGTCTCGACCTGACACCGCCAGAATGGCACGAGCGCACACTGAATGCTGGAACAGAAGCAAGAAGGACCGGAGCTGTCCAGCAATTCGAGAAAGAGTATGTCCGCAAGGATGGCAGCCGCGTGCCGGTGCTAATTGGCCTCGCCGTATTCGATGCGCGAGACGACCAAGGTGTTGGCTTCGTCCTCGACCTGACAGAGCGAAAGAGAGCGGAAGCGGAAGCCCGTGAAAGCGAACGACGGTATCGCGAGACTCTGATGGGGCTGGCACACGCCAATCGGATCACGACAATGGGACAGCTGGCCGCCTCAATCGCCCATGAGGTCAACCAGCCGATTGCCGCGATCAGCAGTAATGCGGGGGCGGGGCTAAATTGGCTCGGTGCTCAACCGCCAAATCTGGAAGAAGTTCGGCAGACCTTCGGTTTGATTGTCCGTGACAGTATGCGTGCAGGGAACGTGATCCGTCGGATCCGCGCTCTTATGAATAAGGCTCCTATGCAAACGGAGCTTCTCGCAATTGACGAATTGATCTTAGAGGTGCTGGCCCTAGTTCGCGCGGAACTTGCGAAAAATGACGTATGGGTGCAAACGCGACGGACTGAGGCGTTGCCGCTTGTCCGGGCAGATCGCGTCCAGGTCCGGCAGGTGATTCTCAATTTGATCACGAACGCCATCGAGGCCATGAGCGAGATCAACGAAGGTGACCGCGAGTTACTGATCAGTGCGCGGACAGATGACTCGAATAACGTAGTGGTCACTTTTCGGGATACGGGTCCAGGACTCGATCCGAACAGCGCTGACCGCGTGTTCGAGGCGTTTTACACCACCAAGTCCGAAGGCATGGGCATGGGGCTGGCCATTTGCCATTCTATCATTGAGGCGCACGGAGGCCGGATGTGGGCGGGCGCCAATGATCCTCGCGGGGCCGTCTTTCAGTTCAGCATGCCGGTTGCGCCGGAGGGCGTGGATCGGTCGGAACAGGTCTCTTCAACGTGTTAGGCTCGAGTTCGATATCGAGCAGGGCGCTCCGGGAGCCCCGATCATCGTGACAGAAGCGAGCGGCGAGACCTTGAGGATTTGAGACACTCGCATTTCTTACTGCCCATCGGGGAGTGTTGGAGCGAGCGCAGATTGTCGCGAATTGTCAGAAGATCTGCAATCTGACCCTAACGTCGGATTCAAGACGCTTTGAGGGCTTCCTGCAAGTCTCTTGAGACTGCAGGGCGTCAAGCGGAATCAGACGAAAGCTGCACACGCAGTGTTCGAGAGAATGACGGCAATCGCCCTCCAAAGCATCTTGTTTGAGTCGGGAGGGCGGCATGATTTACTTTAATGCATGCAACCGTCGCCTGTGGCTGTGCAGAGTTTCAGTGTGGCTGATCAGTTTGCGCCAATCGCAAGATTCCGTGCTAAACTGGTTTAGGAACCGGTTGCTTTGATAACCGTGGAGCCGGCGCTGCCCCCTTGAATCCGATCTCAATGCAGAGCATTCTGTCATGCGCCCCGAAGCGGGCCCCGGATTGCAACCGGTGTACCGCTCTTCTTCTCCGGAGTTGGCCTCGGGGCCTCGCGCCGCTGCTGCCGCTCGCAATAGGTGACGCGCAAGCGATGGCGTCGTGTATGGTTTTCTGTGCTCTGTGAAAAGCACCTGACGCGAGCAGGAACCGACCGCCGCCGGCGCATCGCTGTGCAGAAGGAGAGCAGTCGAGGATATGGAGAAATGCAGGTGGTACCGCGTCGTTCACAATACGTCGTTCGGGTTCGTCATCCTTTCGCAATGAGGTGAGCCACACGACGGTCTTCGTCACGGTCGCTCTTCGATAACCCCTCGATGACGCCGGCGCGATCCGCCGCGCTGCGGTTCTGGCTCATCTTCCGCGTGCCATCGAACCGTGTAATTTGCAATCGCAGACCGACGATCCCCTTAAGCTCCGTTTTGACGAAATCGGCAGGGGCGTCAGACACCGCCCAGCGGTCTTTGCCCGAGCGCTCATGCACATCGGTCAGTCGCGTGACCACCTTTCGCAGCCGATCGGCATCATCGAAGAATTCGACGGGCCCGTAGGCATGCACAGCGACATAGTTCCACGTCGGTACGGCCTCGCCTCTCTCGTGCTTGGTCACGTACCAGGAGGGGCTGACATAGGCCTCCGCTCCAGCGAAAATGGCCATCGCCTCGCCAGTCGGTGTCAGCTTCCACTGCGGATTCGCACGCGCCAGGTGGGCGTAAATCGTGCCCATGGAGCCTTCGCTCTCGTCGAGTACTACGGGCAGCACCGTTCCAACAAGCCCTTCGTGAGTAGCGGTGATCAGTGTCGCCGAGCGTGCCTCGCGCATCGTCCGATGAACGTCGGTGATATCGACAACTTGGAAGGAGGGCGGCGTGTACATCGGCGAAGCTCCCCGGCAGCCCGACGGAAAGCCGGGCGACTCATGATTCGGACTGGGGTACGCCTCATGCTGGATCACAAAAACAATCAGTTTTGGTGGGTAGTTTCGGTGGTAAACCTATGATGCGTCGAAGGTGCAGATCGGAGGTGCGTTTGCACGCTGGCCAGCCGTTGCCTTCCACGCGCCGCTTGCAGACGAATTCGGCTCTTCGTGGCGATGACTGCAGCACATGAGCAGCTTCGCCTTAGCTATGTGGGACGACCAGAATTGCGCCTGAGCCCTTGCCGCATCAGCTCGCCGCGCCGCGAGTCGCAAGTTGGCGGTGACTGGTTGTGCTAGATCCGCCCTGGCACTGGACGGACATATCAAAAACAAGGAAATCGTAGCCATTCCGGCGGCGTGATGATTGCCGGTCATGAAATCGATAGGAGGCGTCCGTCCGTGTGATGTGTCTGGCACGCGACATACAGGGTCCAATCTCGCCCATCTATATCGCAGAAGAAGGGGCCTGACATCTGACGTGCAATCCAGGAAGACGAGGATCCCAGCCGCGCCGCCTACCTGCTTCCCGCGGGATGCGAACTATCATGCACCACGCGTTCTGGTGCTGGCCGAAAATGCCGAAGAGCTCAAGCTCCTCCCGCCGGTCCAGCAAAACGTCAGGAGCGACGGGCCATCCGCCCAGGCCAGACGTGTTGCAACCTACAGTATTCCTCTGACGGGGCTCTCGAAGCATCGACCGCTGCTTTCATCGGCCGTGATTGGCTCAATGGCTACCCAGATCCATCACAGCTGGTGCGGAGCCTGCGGCTGCACACTTCGGCTATTGCGTAGCATGGTTCCGATATTCCGATCCTGCCTTATTGAGGACGATCTGATGGCGTTAACGCCGCATGCTGATGGCCTATTCCAGTTCAGCATTTGAGTTCGAGAGTTCAAGTCCTCGTGCGGATTTTCCGGGAGAGCACATGCCTATGAAGGACACGATGAAGCACATCAAGCGGTCGTTGCGCGTGCTCGGTGGACTTGCTGTCGTCGTCGGCGTCTCCTCCGTGCTCGGACCGAACAATGTGCGATCGGAAGCCCTCAAGGGCTTTGGCTCTGCAGCGACGGGCGGCCTTGGAGGCGAGGTAGTTCAGGTCAGATCAACCAAAGCTCTCAAGTATGAGTTGTGTCGTTCGTACAGCTTCGGGCACTGCAATGACAATAGTCCGCGCGAGATCCAGGTAGCTGGAACCATAGACTTTACCGGTACGGAAGGGCAAGGCGAGGGGCAGGGTTGCCAATACGGCAGTGCTTGTTCGGCACCTTATAAAAGTGAGTCCCTTCTCTTTATGGATGGCAACGATGCGCATTGCGATGGCGAGGAGAAGACATTGGTCGGCTTCGACAGGGCGACAGGGCCGGCAAGCGCCCGCTGGAGATTGGCTCAAACAAGACGGTGATCGGCGTTGGCCCGAGCGCTACAATCAAAGGGAAGGGGCTACGCCTAAATGGGGTCAGCAACGTCGTTATTCGCAACCTGACCATCAGTGATATCAATCAAGGCGTGATATTTGCCGGCGATGCTATTGCAATTGCACGAGCCGACCTGGTTTGGATCGATCACAACCGATTTCATAATATCGGGCGGCAGATGATTGCCGGCGGCTTTGGCCCTACGACGAATATTACGATTTCCTGGAACGACTTCGATGGCAGCGATACCTATTCCTCCTATTGTAACGGGGAGCACTATTGGAATCTCCTGTTTCTTGGTGTCTCGCAGACGATCACCATCGCAAATAACTATTTCCATGAGATCTCAGGGCGGGCGCCGCACATTGACGGTGCGCAGGCTATTATTCATCTCTTTAACAATTACTTTCCACAACACGAATGCGCAACAGAGCGGCGGATTCTTCCATGCAGTGGATGCTGGACCATCTGTGCAAGTACTGATCGAGGCAACTACTTTGATAACATTGAAACACCTATAAAGACTGGTAGTGGACATACCTTTGGCTTGTTGGGCAAACCCAGCCGGGCCGTGCAGAACATCTGTCTCACCGTGCTCGGACGTCGGTGCATCGAGAACATCGCGATCCCAGTGCCGCGGATCAATGGCTTTCGCCTGGATGAAGCCGTAGTTCAATCGTTTGGAGCTCTTCCAAGGTCATCTATTCCTCTTCCATTTCCAGCCGATGATGTTTCGGCGGTGATCACGGCCAGGGCAGGTCCCGGACACCTTGAGAGCCGGTGATGGCCCGTTCGCAGAGGCGGCTCGAGACTGGCCGACGTCCGCAAACTGTTAAGCGGAGGGCGCATACTGGACGAGAACAGCACGCACAGCTGGCTGCCCGACGTTGCACGACGACCGTATGGCCTTTCTCTTCGGGTGCCGAGCGGTACATTTCCTGTCGATTATGCGCCCTATGCCTTGCGCCGCCGACCCGGGTGGCGTTGGAAAAGAGGGTGGGAGGTGGCATCGAGTTCCTGGCAAACTGTTCGACTCAAATCCGATCCTGTACCTGACGGACGTTCACAGCTCCGTTTTCCGACTGGCATGGTGCTTGCTCGAGAGTACCCGTAGCGCGAGGCTCGCCTACGAAGCCGAGTCACACGCGCCCTTGTCCGCTTGAAGAATCCGCAAAGCTTGGAAAAATTCGCAATGAAACAAACGGCTTCGACCGAGAGTGTCATTCCACTGACCGACGTCGTCAAGCGCGCAGCGCGCATCGGTGTTGAAATCAGAAATATCAAGCTCTCGGGTGATTTACCGAGCCAAACCATCGCTGGGATCAACAGCTTGCTGCTCGAACACAAGGTGATCTTTTTCCGCGATCAGGGGCATCTTGATGACGCGGAGCAGGAGCGATTTGCTGCTTGTTTGGGAAGGCTGGTGCCGCATCCGACACTCGGTACGATCAATGGAACGACCTCGATCATCGAGCTTGATTCCGCGCGCGGAGGTAGCCGGGCTGATGTATGGCACGCCGATGGAACCTTTCTCGCGGCGTATCCTAGACTTGCGGTGCTGCGAGCCATTGTGGTCCCATCGTCCGGTGGCGATACGATTTGGTCGAACGCTGTGGCCGCCTATCTGGATCTGCCGCGGCCGCTCCAACGGCTTGCCGACGAACTCTGGACCGTTCACAGCAACGCCTTCGACTACGCCGGGACCTGCCGTGTTCGCGAAATCGACCAGAAGCATTTTGATGAGGTCTTTACCAAAACGATCTATGAGACGGAGCACCCAGTGGTCCGTGTACATCCCGAGACCAGCGAGCGCGCGCTGGTGCTCGGCGATCTGGTGCAAAGATTTATTGATATCCCAAAACGCGACGGTCAGAAGCTGTTTGATCTATTCCAGTCTCATATCACGGCACCTGAAAACACCGTACGCTGGAGCTGGAAAGAAGGCGATGTCGCGATCTGGGATAACCGCGCAACGCAGCATTATGCGGTCAACGATTACGGTGACCAGCATCGCGTCGTTCACCGTGCCACAATCGATGGTGACGCGCCCGTCAGCGTCGACGGTCGATGCAGTGTAACGCGCCTCAAGACGACGAAGCACCCGCCCACGAAGGTTGCCTAGCAAGGCTCGGCAAATTCACCGATAATGCACTGCTCTTATCGCATGTTCGAGCGAATAGATGTTTGAGAAGAGAAGTGAACCCAGCAGAACGCCACGCGCAATTGGATGGGAGGGCTAACGCGCCGCAGACTCGGGAGGCGATCTCCTTGCTGAAGTAAGATGCTAAACCTCGTCTCGACCCGGCGAAAATGAGTCAGCATTCGAGTGGCGCAAGTCATCCGGCCGCGTCCGGTCGATTTGCCGCGGAAGGCGGGCACGTGTCCGCCGACCTTGCGCATCGCCTTTCGGCCAGCGCCACGTCCGTCGGACAGATATAGCGATTGCCGTAGTTGGCTAGCTTTGGCATCTGTGTCGCGGTTCCGCTTACCACACCTCTTCGGGGTGAACTAAGCTCCGAGGGCACGATTTCGGCTTGTCATGGCAGAGTACGAAGCTCGGACGCGAGTCTGACGAGCTGCACCAGCAATCATCCAAAAGCAATGTCGCTGCCGCAAGCTCAGCACTCGATTGAACAAATGAGCATCGGAGATCATTCCGCGGCCGGAGGGTATAGCTCTTGCGCAAGTACGACGTCGGCCTATCGCTCGTAGACCGAAGCAGCAAAGGCTCTAACCTACCATTCCCAACAGCATGCTACGTTGGATATCACGGCCCAATTTACGCGGTACCCGGCTTCGCGTCAGGAGCACAGCGGATACCAAAATCGCCGTGATGGGTGGCCCAAGCCGCTGAAAAGGGCGATTGGGATATCGACTACATGACGGTCCGCGCAGTCCTGAGAGCCTAGAAGAATACCGACGTAGATACCAATATATTCAGGGCGTGTCCTGTTTGCGGCGTGTAGGTAATGCTTGTCGGGTGATTGATGTACGTCAGTCCTACGGTTGTATATATCCCGGGCGCCAGATGCGCCGTATACAGTCCCGAAATTGCTGTGCTGTCCCGGTGCGCCAGCTGCTCTTTCGCCAATGCAGCGTCCACCGCGAAATGGCTCCAGATGGTGTTGTTGACAACAAGACTCATCTGATCAGTGGGCCGGCTGTCAAACAGGCCCTTCGCATACAGGCGAAGCTCGTAGTACTGACTAGCCCTATTTAGGTCAGGCGGAGCGTACATCGCAGAGAATCCGCCATAGATTCCGCGAGATGCCGAGCCATGGACGGCAGACTGCCAGAATTGCCTATCCGCAGCTACATAGTAGACGCTGTTCGCCTTGGCTGTCGGTTGCGTCGGATGCTGTAGGTCCGTGTAGCTGCTGTTGTTAAAGCCCGCGCCAGCCCGCAGCCAAGTCTCGGGTACCCCGGGAGTAGGCTTGTTCTTATAGCAAACTTCATCAAGTAAAAGAATGCCCGCGTCGCGCGTGCTCCAGTTCAAGCCAGTGGGATTTTCGCTTACATGCGTATATTGACCGGCTGGACTGAGCGAGCGCTGGATTGAGAGCTTGTTATATAAGCGATCGTCAAAATTGTACTTCAGATTAAGAGCCGGCGTTGGCGCCCAATTGTTGCTCATGCCTGCTTGGAACAGCATCTTCGACGAGGGTCCAAAAACTTTTTCTCCGGCACCCGCAAACTCATGTTGGTTCCTGAGGTAACCCACTTTGAGTTCGATCTTCCTTTCGAAGAACGTTTGATAGTAGGAAACTGCATTGATTCCCAGTCGGTCTGGCCCGGCGCTCTTCCATGTCCAATATTGATGCTCGGCTCCCACGACGATCTGACCGTCGGGAATTCCAAACCGAGCGAGGTCATAGGTCACGATCATAGAGTTGACCGTACTAAATGTCGGATTCTGGCCGACATATTGTTGATTGGCGATGGTGCTTCTGGCCGCATTACCGAGTTGATTGTTGACAAACGTGTTTAGGGTCCAGCCAGCGAATCCAATCCCGAGATCCGAAAGCTCGGATCTGACAGAAGCTGTATCCTGATCTATGGTGTCCGCAGGACCAGGCCCAGTGAACGCCGCACCTTTTTCGCGGAGCTTCTCGAATTTTGCGAATGGGTCAATCTGCTTTTGACTTCTGCTCTTGGCGGTGTCCTCCGCACTGTCGCGCGTTGTGGTAGACCTAGCTGCTTTTGGCAGCGAGTTCCCAGAAAGGCGCGCTGCTCCTTTGGGCCGGCCGCTTCGGAAGGTTACAGCCGGATTCGAGATTGTTTGGCTTCTTGCCTCGGCGAGCTCATCGGGGCTGTGACTTCTAGGGCCAGAGATATCACCAGGTTCTGCCTCCGCCGAACTGCAGGCGAGACTAGCTATCAGGGAAAGGAGAATACGCCCTCTTGGCTTCGCACTTGGTCGAGAGATGAAAGCAACTGCGCCAGCCGAGTATGCCCGCATGGATACTGGCGCTATACCGCAACAATGCATCGTGATTTCCACGTCCGTGATTTGAATGAGGTGCACTTTCCACCTGACGGCCTAGAGCGGTTCTCGATCCTTGGCTCAAGGCGGTCTAGGTGACGCTTGAGGCCAGGCGGCATCTCTATGCCAACGAGACCCGCTCAGCCTTCCGCGCTATCACCACTGCTGGCGCAGCTTGGCCAACGTGGTGGGTACCCAGCGCGACGCAACCCAGCCGCTCCATCGCTCAATCGAGTGCAAGCATCTGCTGCACCGTGTCGACACGGAGAGTGGCCTGCTCGATGTGAGCGTTCGCTGGCAAGAGATTGGCGGCCAGCGCACGGAGCCCAGGGATTCTCGCGACAGATCCGCTGCCACGAGGATGTTCTTCAACAGAGAGCCGCGCCAGTAGCTGAGCTCGCATAAGAACACGCTGGACCCTAGAAACGCCGCCCGCAGCTCGGTCCATGGGATGAAGCACAGGCGGGCAGAAGGGGCTAACATCTTTTGACGCCCGTAAGCTCGCTGAGGCCGGCACGAGGCCTTGATTGGCTCTCATGGGAAGATGGAGAGCGCGATTGGAGGCGTTTTGATAGCTGCGGGAGGAGACAGAACATCCATCAGCTCGATTGGATTTACCGGATCTATATCGCATCGCGACTTCGTCCTTGATGTGGCCCGAGCGAGTTTCACCGGCACTGACTGGCATGTGTCCGTCATCTCCATCAATTGCTAGGTTTGGTAGGTTGACCGGGCGCGGGACGTCGGCCTCGCTGTGCGAATCGTAGGTATCGTGCCGCTCGGCGCGAGACCATCCCGGCGTCAGGGACGAACTCCGATATGGCAGCATCGAGGGGTGCCATTCGGGAAGGTCGCTTCGATTCCGGTTGCGCGAGGCTCTTACGGGAAATGATTGTTTCGAGGCCGTGATCCCGCGGGATCCGGTTCTAACTGTCGTGCTGGATTACCGTTGGCGCCGTGTCGCGCCGGCGCTGGTTCTTTTGTGCTCTTTGGTCTAGCTCATCGCGTCGACGAGTTGCTGCTCTGGATTGCACGCGGCGGTCCGTAGCGATCCCGGTCGAGCGGCGACCATGCACATCAATAGGATCCGTCGTGCATCACCACGAAACGCTCCGCTTTGCTGGGAGTTCGTATCCAGCGTAGACCGCAGGCTGATTGCGGTATCCCGGGCTGCCAGCGCTTGAGCCAGGTCGAAATATCTTCGCACATCCGGACGAGCTCGATCAGGTTTTCGATGCCGAAGTCGCTAAACGCCTAGATCTCATCTTCTCCGACGCGGTAAACCCAGATGAAGCCGTCCTCGATCGCCATTTTGTTGGCGACGTCCCGCAGCCAGTCGTCGTCCTGGTCGAGGTCCGCGGCCATACGGGCAATGGTGGTGATTGAACTTTGTCGGTCACGCCGCTTGAGCGGACTGCGTTGCAGTCGGGGGCGTCCAATCCCCGGCAGCAACTCGCCCAGCCATCTTCGCGGCTAAGGCCGGGGCGGCTCTCGTCGCGCAGCTGCGCACGGCGTCCTTTATGAATTTGGCGCTGTACGTGACTGCACCAGGTGAGCGAAACTCGTTACCCGGGCTTCTGGGCGCGTAACGGAAGGTAATGCATTCATACGATCACCGCTCCTTGGCTGGTCTTAACAGAGCGGCGTGCCAAGATATGCATCGAATGCGGACGCCACAGCGCGAGTTAGAAAACGATGCTCCTGCCTCACGCGGATGAATCCCTTTTCCACCTCCACGATCCCATCCTCGGCGAGCATTGCCAAGCGTTCGGGTGAACCGAGGAAAGGGACCGGGTCAAATCCATGAGTAATGCAAATTGCCGGAACGTCGACCTCGAAATCGCACATCAGCCGCTCGATGATTGCGGCCCGGACGCGGTCTTCGAGGCTGAGACAGTAGCCCTTTGACGTCGCCAGACGGCCGGCATTGATTTGGTCGCTGTAAGAACCCGCTTCAACTTCGTTCTGGACGTAACCGTCGCCAAGGCGGCCGATGGCCGACGGGCCGAAGCCGATGACTTTATGGCGGGTGTCGGCCGAGTAACCCAGTGAGTTCCGCCGCAGGCGACCGGCTTTCTGCGCCAGCGTGAGCTCATCGTCCGGCAAGGCGAAATGGTCGAGTCCGATTTGGCGGTAGCCCGCAGCAATCAGTGTATTGGCCATCGCCGCGGCCTGTTCTGCACGGGCAGGGCTGTCTGGCAGCGCTGCCTCGTCGATGAGGCGCTGATTCTTCTTAAAGGAAGGAACGTGCGCGTAGCCGAATACCGCAAGCCGGTCTGGTCGCATGGCCACCGCCGTAGTCGCGGTCTGAACGCAGGACTGCACCGTCTGATTTGGCAGACCGTAGATGAGGTCGAAGTTGATGCGCATTACTCCATGCTGCCGCAGCATTTCGACAGCGCGCTCTGTTTGTGCCTCACTCTGAACGCGGTTAATGGCCTTTTGAACAATTGGATCGAAGCTCTGGACGCCCAGGCTCGCGCGGTTCACGCCGGCAGCCGCTAACGCTTCGGATGTGGCGAGCGTGAACGTGCGCGGGTCGATCTCAACAGCGATGGCGGCCGTTTTCGAAACCGCAAAGCGGCGGCGCAGAAGTTCCATCAGTGCCCCGAACTGCGCGGGCTCGATGAGGGTCGGCGTTCCACCGCCGAAGTGCACGTCGCTCACAGGCAGCCGTTGCGGCACCTGCGCCGCGACCAACTCGATCTCCTTACGAAGAACCGCCAAAAATTCTAGGATGGGTGAATCCCGGCGAGTGATGCTTCGAGCGAAGCCGCAATACCAGCAAATCGATCGACAGAACGGAACGTGGAAATAGAGCGACACGGACTCATTAACCGGCAGGCGCTGCAGCCATTCCTCAGAGGCTTCGGCGCCGAACACCGTGGAGAACTCGGCTACAGTTGGATAGATGGTGTACCAAGGAAGGCGAGCATCGCAATACTTTTCCAGGACCGAGGTCTGCAACGATTGTTATCCTATGTTTACGAAGTTTGTGGTCGCAAGCGAAGTCTTTTGCATCCTTTTTTGCCGACAGTAATCCGGAATGTCGCTAGACAATTGGAAGCTTCGTGACGGCCGATCTGCTGACGAAATGCGCGCGCCGGTCCATGGCGACCAGGGTTTCCGGTTGAAGGCGACCACCGTTTCCGGTGGATGACGACCACCTGTTCCGGTCGATGGCGACCAGGGTAACAGGGCTGTGGACGGGCGTGATGAACGCCGTTGGGTGATCCGCGAATCAGCCGGACTTCGCTCCTTTTTCGAGAGGAGTGGGGATGGCCCAACAGA
>NZ_JADPKQ010000450.1:0-17100 GCF_023074015.1 Bradyrhizobium sp. 142 | reverse complement strand
TCGCCGGTATCCTGCAAGCCGATTGCTACAACGGCTTCGAGCCGCTGTTCGACCCGCAAAAGAAAGCGATGCCGATCACACCGGCGTTTTGCCTGGCCCATGCGCGGCGGGGCTTCTTCGAGCTGGCTGACATCGAGAAAAATGCTCGGGAAGGTAAGAAGGGCAAACCGGTCTCTCCGATCGCGCTGGAGGCGGTCAGACGCCTCGATGCGTTGTTCGAGATCGAGCGCGCCATCAACGGCCGCGGCGCCGACGAGCGGCGCGCCGTGCGCCAGGAAAAGAGCAAGCCGCTTCTCGAGGACATGCACGCCTGGTTGCTGCGTGAGCGCGAAACCCTCTCGCGCTCCTCCGAGGTCCTGAAGCCTATGAACTACATGCTCAGGCGCTGGGACGACTTCGCCCGCTTCCTCGACGATGGCAGGATCTGCTTGACCAACAATTGCGCTGAGCGCGCATTGAGGGGCATCGCATTGGGAAGGCGCAACTGGACCTTCGCCGGCAGCCAGCGTGGCGCCGACCGTGCCGCCATCATGCTGACGATGATCACGACCTGTCGCCTCAACGACGTCGATCCCAAGGCCTGGCTCGCCGACGTCCTCGCCCGTATCGCCGATCTTCCCGCGTCGCGTCTGCACGAACTGCTGCCCTGGGAATGGAAGCTCCTGCGCCAAGCCGACAAGCCCGCCGGTCAGCAGGCCGCCTGACCTTCATACAACGCCATCATAGAGCTCGCCGTGCCCGCGCGCATGCGTCAATCAGGCGGTCCTCGTCGTATGCGTACTTTGATACGACCCAGCTCGACGTCACGGAAGAAACACCACTGATTATCGCTCAGGTGTCTTACGATACCCGCGAGGCGCGATTGGCTTGGTTGAAGAAAACGATTGGCATGTTTGGTGAGTTGTTGAGTAGCGCTGATATCCCAGATGAAAAATTGTATCTGGCCGCTTACACGCTGTTCGAGCGAATTAAGATATTCGCTCTATTCACCAAACACCGGGGCTTTATCGAGGAAGATGAATGGCGTCTCGTGTACTTGCCAGACCGCGACCCTCAGAAAAAGATGCATGCGATGTTTCACTACTTCCTTAGCCCTCGGGGCGTTGAGCCTAAGCTGAAGTTCAAGGTCCAGCCAATGCCGGGCATGACCTCCGAGGACCTTTCACTGGAAAAGATCACGGACCGAATAATTCTGGGGCCCAGCATTTCAAGCCCATTGGCGCATGCGTCAGTTTTGCGGATGTTTGAATTGCTCAATCGGAGTGGCCTTAAAGACAAGCTCCGGGTCTCGACCATTCCCTTTCGGGCGATTGGTTAGAGGGATCTAGGGCGAGCCGGAATGAAGCCAGAAACCTGGATAGCAGTATACGCCGCAATCGTTGCAACAGCTGCGTTCGCGCTGAATTTTAGGACATGGTTCGAAAAGCAGGTACGTCTCGATTTGACGCTCATGCCCGATGCCGTCCTGATTGGCGGCCTGGGCGACGACGAAAAAGAGCTGATGGCAGTAACCGTCGTAAATCTTGGCGGCCGAACCACAACGCTCACCCACTTAGTTGTATTGCGGTTCGATAACACTTGGAAGCGCTGGCGGATCAGACCTTCCAAGAGCTTCTTCATTCCAAACCCACAAGCCGGAGGCACAGGGGCAATCCCGTTTGCACTCGACGTGGGTACGAAATGGACGGGTATTATCCGTAAACGTCCGGACGTCATTGCTGATGTTCAGGATGGTACCTACTACGTTGGAGTGTACGGTACGCACCAAGATCGACCCCACCTAATCAAAATTCCCAAGCCACGGTCAAAGTTGCCGCCGAACGCAAAGCCACTTGGATGAGCTAGGCGCAATGCGGGTTTGTGCAGATAATCTCTACAGCATCACCAACCAAGCCGCCATCCTCGCGCTCTTCCGCATGGTCAGTCGGCGCGTCGGCAACTTGCAGCCAATGCGCGGCGCATTCCCCCACTATCCGGCGCCAGTGATCCGCAACACGAAAGCCGGGACTGAGATGCTAATACGAGCTGAGGCATGCCACCGCCGCAGTGGACGCCGGGACACCACGCGCAGGCAGATCGATGGCTCTGAAAGGTGGCGGCTCATGAGCACCTTACGAATTCTCTTGATCAGTGCGTTGCTGCCCGCGAACGCGGCTAACGCGCAAACGAGAACGGAGAGCTACATCCTCCAAGAACGATGCGGTAAGCGGGCGGATGAAATATTCCGTGCCGAATACGCCGTCACCATCCATCCGGTCATTGAAGCTGCTCCTTGCGCTACACGCCCGACCTCGCGTCATTGTTGGTAGCGTGAGTTCAAAAGATTGCCGACGGTTAGCTGGAAGAAAAAAGAGGGCCGAAGCCCTCTTTCAACGTTAGTACCGACGATAGCTCCGATGGTATCCGTAGCCGCGACGTACATACGGTCGGCGGACGACGTAGGCCCCTCGCCGATACACGGGCCTTGTGCGGACGCAGCCGCGCGGACCGCAAACCACTGCAACGTTCTCTGCGTTGGAGGACTGGAACTGTCCCAACGGGACGAGCGGCATTGCTGAAGCGGTTCCGGTCGAAAGCGCTGCGCCACCTAAGGCGGCCAAAGCGAAAAGTGCGTATCTAAATTTCATCTCGTTCTCCCGTTGAATGCAGTCTCCGCAGGCAGCGTAGAGGTTCCTCTGTGAACGAGGGATGAGCGCAAGATTAAATCGCGATAATCATCGCAACCGTCGCCTCCGCGCTGGCGCGGCTGGCTGAAGTCCGCGAACCCTGCCTCGTGCCGTAATCTGCCGATCCGGGCTTTGAACAGTTCGTTCCAATCAGGACCACGACGAAGGAAAAAACGGCAGGCGTGGCAGATTTACAACCCGAATAGCCATTCGAGACACTAAGCTCCTCATAGAGACGAGAAACATATTTCATTCTTGTTCAATATGACCGGCGGGGGCAAAGGTGTTTGATGTCTATCGCAATGATAAGCGGGACTTGCTCGTTCTAAGCACAGGCTCTGCGGCACCCGTGCTTTACTCTGCACATAAGTGGCGCAAGAGCAGAAAAAGGGTTCTCAAGGTCAGCGATGAAATCAAGTCGGCCGTTCAGGTACGGGGCTATTATCTCCGCAACCTACGGGCCACCAAAGAGCGAATGATCGAGGTCGAGTAGGGCCGCCGGCCGGTGTTCTCCACTTGCAATCTCTATTTGATCACCACCAACCAAGCCGCCGTCCTAACGCTCTTCCGCGTGGTCAACCGCTATGTCGGCAACCTGCCGTCGATGCCCAGCGTCTTCCCTGACTATCCGTGATCCGCAATGCTGGGCATGCCGCCCGCCGTGCATAAGCGCGTGCTCAGCGTGCCGTATTGAACAGCGTCGGATTTGCCTCGACATACTCGGCCCAAAGCTCTCGCATCATCCTCTTCACGGTCTCCGGATCGTATCGGTCGCCGGTTCGAGGCTCGCCTTCGAGTTGGCCCGCGCGAATGCTCCCGGAGAGAGGATTGCCGATGTCGGGTATAAAGGAAGCGCCCGTTGGCTTGTGTGTAATGCCTTCAGGTGTGACGTTGAATTGGTCTCGACTAACTAAAATGTTGGCCACTATCACTGCCGCCCGCTGGGGCGGCCCTTGCCCTTTCGACTTCCAAGCTAGAGGCGTTCTCCGTAAGCTAGTGCTCAACGTCCGCCGGACAGCGGCGTTCCTGTCTGGGGCTTCCTTACGGGTCTTCCGCCGAGGCGCCTTCACTGCGGGAATACTACTGTCGAAATCGCCTGGGAACTTTTGAGAAATTCACGATGTTAATTCTACCCAACAACCGACGCGAGGCGCGCGATGCTGTCAACAATTCTCATTGTCATTTTGATCCTCTTGCTGATTGGAGCATTGCCAACGTGGCCTTACAGCTCTGGCTGGGGATACTATCCAGGCGGCGGAATCGGCTTGATCCTCATCATTGTGCTTATTTTAGCTCTCGCTGGGCGCATTTGAATTGGCTGCTCTGCAGCGTCCGGCGGACCCGAGGCGGGCCGATTGCCGAGCCTCGAAAATGTCATCACGAACTAGGACGGCCGCCTAAAGAGATTGCTCGCTTAGTAGCCGCAGCGGCGCTCCCTGCGGGTGATCATGCGGCCGTCCCTCGCGCCGGAGGTTGGTTTAGCCCTCGATGATGTAGACGATTTCGTGCGTCTCCGGCTTCACGATCACGTACTTGCCCTTGACCAGGATAACCTCATAGCCGCGCCATTCTGGATAGATCTCGACGATCCTGGGCGGAAGCGGATGGAGGCGTACGGTCGAAGGCACGGTCGTTCCTACCGAGAGATTGACGTTCACGTTGGTGGTTTCCTCGATCTTCTCCGACTTGATGGCGGAAGTGATCTCGGTCCGTTTCTCGGCGGGCGGTCCCGCCGTTGCTGCGCCGGTTGTGGTCTGTGACTTGGTCTCGGCCGTGCCCTTCTTCTCAGGCCCGCCCTTGGTCTCAGCCGTTCCCTTGGTCTCAGCCGTGCCCTTGGTCTCAGCCCCGCCCTTGGTCTGGGCGGTGCTGCCGCTCTTGTCGCGCTCCTCGGCCTTCATGTCTTTTCCGCCCTTGGTCTCATGCTCGGTGCTCTTGGACTTCTGACCAGGCGCGGTATCCTGCGCGCTCTTGCCGGCGGTGCTCGGTTGCTCAGTACCTTTCATACCGCCACTATCGCGGTCCATCGCGCCGGACGGGGCGCCGCCGGAGGGCGCGCTGTGCTGCGTGGTAGCGCCGCCGGACGACGGCTGCTCCTTGCCCATGCCTTGCGCATTTGCAAGGCCGGTTCCGGCAATCAGTGCCGCTGCCGCGACCGAAATCAACAAGCGATTGCTCATTTGAGCGTCTCCTCGTGTCTGTGCGTTTGCCCGCGCCGACAACAAAGAGAGAAGAACGGATGTTCCTAAGTTTCACCGATCTGACCGGGTTCGTTCCCTGCGCTAACAACCGGCATGACTCAGTTGCCCGTGCGGTTGCCTCGACCGAGATGGGTATAATCAGAGGGTCACATTGATTCGAGACCTATGACCATGCCACTCCATTCGCAACGCAAGCTCCCCTTACAGGTCGCTCGTCCCGCCTATCGCACGCTGCAAGGCTGGGCGCTCGGCACGCTGATCGACCGTGGCGCGGTCATTGAGTGCGAGCATCACGGACACCGTATCGATCGCGCCGATCCCGACGCTTGGGGCCGGGCGCGCGAGGAGGCATGGCGGAACCCGTTCGCGGGCGCGACACCGGAAGCGTGCACTGCAGCAATGGACGAGATGATGCGGTCGATCGGCGATACCCCGCAGTGCGGGCTGATAATGCAATGCACGCCGTTCTAGGTGGGCGGCTTTAGCCCCGGCGAGGTCAACCACTCCGTGATGTGAGAAGCTGTCTCAGCTTGTCGTGCTCTCAGCAGAAGCTCTTCCCGCTGTTTGCCCGCAGGCAGATGGTCGGCCTGTTCTCGAAGACGGTCTGCTTCATTGGCCAATCGTTCTTCGAGCGTGAGGGCCTGCTTAACTCGTCTACGCTGTTGCACGGCCCGCTCCTTGGGCTGTGACGATGAACCTAAAAACATTCAAGGCCCGATTAAGTTTCCGCGCGGAACCGATGGTCCTGCTCGGGTCGCATCCCGAACTGACTACTCGGACTCCCCTCACTGCCGTCCCGTGCCCTATGTTTGTAGCTATTCGGTTTCAGTGGAGTTTGAGTATGGCCCCGCGCGCCAATTGGGAAGGGCTTTTTACGGCTGTCGCTTGTGACATGTCCGATCGCGCTGTTTCCTGCGACCTCGGAGTCCGAGAAGATCAGTTTCAACCAGATCTCAAGAAGACAGGTCACCGCATCCGCTATCTCAAGGTTGATGCCGACACCCCGGTGACGAAGTCACCCGGTGACGAAGTCACCGGTGACGAAGTCCCAACGAGGACATCATCAAGGGCTATCAGGTCGATGCCAATAAGATCGCCACAGGCGCGGGATAAGGGGCCTGGATGTCCCCTGGGCTGACAGGACCCAAGTCATGCTAGGGCACGAGCGACGCGGTATAAGCGGCCAGTGCGATCATGTCCTCGATGCTGAGATTTTCAACAACTGGTTTCATGAGTTCACTGTTCGCGCCGTTGCGCGCGCCGGTCTTGAAGTCGAAAAGCTGCCGGAACGCATACGTCGGCGAACGGGCCGCGATCCTGGGCGCCACGGCCGTCCCTTTGAGGTCGGCACCGTGACAAGCGGCGCACTGGACGCGCAGATCGCTGCTCGCCGACAACGTCCGCCCTTTCTCAATGCTGCCTAGTGGGACATAGGCTATGAAGCGAGCGCGCGAGTCCCGACTGACAAAATATTCGACGTTCTCCGGAATCTCGATGATGCGCGGGCCGATTGGCTCCTTCTCACCGTCATCGATCCGAGCCAGAAACAAGTCCCTGACATGTGTCTTCGGGACGGTATCGGTTTCTGTGACCGCAACATTCGATCTTGGCTTGATTGACGCAAAATAGTCCGCGGCCTCCCTGAGTTCCTGATCGGTTACCCCTTTCGACGCCTTGATCATTAGGTCGGTGGCGACGCGCGGCACTGAGTTCGTGCGCAGGCCCGTCTTGAACTCCACGGTTTGCTGGATGATGTATTCTGCGGAAAGACCAAACAGGCTGGCATTCTCAGGGCCGCCCGGTCCGTCCACCCGGTGACAGACGCCGCAGGCGAACACGTCAGGCTTTCTCCCCGTCGCCACGATCGCCGGCATTGGTGGATGATCTTCGGGATGCCAGTCTGGCGCGGCGAACAGATCGCGCAGTTGCGTGAGCGTAAAGCCGATGGTGCTGTCCGGGACGTGCCTGATCGTGCCGTCATCGGGTGCTCGTTGAAAATTCGGCGGGTTTACAGGATAGGCCCATGCCGGTGGGCGGTCGTCGCCGTGAGCGGACGACGCCGCAGCGGCAAGCAATACGAACGAGAGCGTCAAAGGCGCGCTGCAAACTCTCATGGCCCTCGACCTCCGTGCGCGTCGGCGAAGCCAAATTTTACTGCGAAGGCAATGTTCTTGCGAAGGCGAAGATCGGAGGCGGCGCCCTAACGCCCCCGGGGCGATGGACACCGCAACTTGTCCGGCCTCATTCCAGAAGAGCATTCAACGCCGGGGGTTCGATTGCGTCAATAAGAGATTCAGCCGCCTAGGTCAGCGTTGGGTCCAAAGCGTCGGTCTAGCGCTCGGCTGCGAACTTCCCGGTCTACCCCTCTGAACCGACATGTAGCGGCGCCGCATCAACGGTAGCGAAGGGCCAGAAGCCGACACGCACCTAAAGCCCGTCTCCCTGGCTTTAGGGCTTCGGCGACGCTGACATAGGCTGCAGGCGCAATCATGTCACCAAGGTCGAGCCTCTCTACAACCGGTGCCCCTAGCGCTTCCTCAGCAAGGCTGCGCGTCCCGTATATAGCGAGCGAAGAATGTACGTCCCGTATTGACTTGCGATATTGGCACCTGTCCAACACCGCGCAGATCGGGGTCGATCCAGCGGTCAATCCGATCAGCCCAATGCTGCATCAACTTCGTGCGCGAGCCGATCAGCGCGAGCGGGCGGTGCTTCTTGTAAAGACCTTCCACAGAAGAGTTATCGAGATGCGCGAGCTGCAGCTCGACGACATCACCATCCCATTCCTTGGCGTCCTTGATCTCTTCGTGGTGGGAAAGGGTCGAGAAGGTGGTACGGAATCCGTGGGCACAATGATAAGTCTTGGTGTCAATGCCGAGCAGCCGCAAGCGCTTGTTTAGCGTGTTGTTTGATAGCGGCGTGTCCTTCAAGCAGGAAAACGCGTACCGGCGATGGCCGGTCAGCTTGTGAGCGCTACGCAGAAGTGCGAGTGCCTGACGCGACAAAGGCACGACATGGTCCCAACCATTCTTCATCTTGGCGGCTGGAATGGTCCAGCGTTCGGCATCCCAATCGACTTCGCTCCACTCCATTTCATTGACCATGCCCGGGCGGGGAATGGTCAGCGCATCGAAGCGCAATGCAAGGCCAACAACGTCACCAAACCTCGCTCCATTTCGCGGTGCGCTGATAAGCTTGAAGACGCGCGTTACGTCATGTGGTTCGGTGACGCCGGGACGCGGCGTTGAAATGTTGGCAATCATTTGCCGATTCAGGTTGCGGAATGGATTGTAGCCGTCTCCTTCGACATCGGCATAGTCGCAGATTTGCTCACCGATGCTGCGCACACGGTCCCGCGTTTCCAGCTTTCCTTCGGCTTCGTAGCAACGCAAGAATGCGAGCACGTCCTGGCGTTTGATGTGCTGCCTGCTCAGCTTGCCGAAGCGCGCCTTGACATAGCCGACGCGTAACTGAAGCACCTCGATGGTCTTGGGGTCGCGCACGGCGACGATCCTACCGCGTCGAACTTTCTCCACCTTCTTCTTCGCGAGCCACTCGTCGGCCCATTGCTCGAAAGGCCGGGCGGCCATGTGCCTGTGCTTGTTGAGTTGCTTCTCGACGCTCGGGTCTTTGCCTTCCTTGAGCAGGTCCTTGGCCTTGTCGCGTTCGCGCCGGGCGTCGGCGAGCGAGAAGGTGCCGTCCTTACCGTTGCCGTAAGGGCCGATGGAGTAGGTTTTCTGACGGCTCTGGAAGCGGTAGCCCATCCGCCAAAGCTTGGAGCCAACGTTGCCTGGCTTGCTCGTGTCCGGCGTGACGAAGAGATAAAGTCCGCCCCCGATCACGTCGGAAATCTTGGCGGGTTTCCACGCGCCATTGTCGAATCTCGGTCGGGCGGCACGGCAATCGATCTCGGTCCTGATCTGCTTGGGATTGGTGCACGCAACATCGTTCCTGCGAGCCATCTGCTCAATTCCTTTGTTCCAAATAGCGAATGTCACCGCGAGCATTTGTTCTGCGGATAGATTCTACAGGGCATGTCGGCCCTAGTCTCTGCAATGGGTCACAACCGGTAAGGCTCGGACCGAGCATATGATTTCGGCTTAACGTCTAAGAGCCGACATCTCCCGGATTGATGAAGCCCCGACGATATTGCACGTCGGGGCCTTCAAGACCATCAGGCTCGGGTACATCCGCCGCGCCTTCCGATCCAGATGTCGCCGATTACCGCATCCGATCTGGTGCAGACCACACGGCAGCCGCAGCTATATGAACACATTGCGCCCGAAAGCGCTCGGCCTCCACCTCGGCCTTGCGCCAGTCTGCGCGCCGCCCGGTGCTCAGCCGCCAACGCCTTGTGCGCCTCAAAATACCAGACAACAGCAGACTAACAGCGCTACGAACTCCTTGATGTGCTTAGAGCCATGATCGGCCAGTTAGTGCAGCGTCGCGGACGGCCGCTCCGTCATCGCCTCGACAAATTGCCGCAAGCGATCCATCGCTTTGCTGCGCCACGCCTCCAGCTCGCCGGCGTATTTCGACAAGTCCGCACGAAACTCTTCTCCGTCAATGTCGGCACCGCCAGCAAGCAGACGGCGCGCATAGGCCGTGAGCGCAAGATCGCGATGGCGGCACAACTCGGCGTTTGCATCGTCTAAAATTTTCATTTTGAACCGCGCTTCACAGCCAATCGCCAAAAATTTCCGCCTTCACCCGGCCGAACGCCCGGTGATCGGCGATTTCGTGCTGAAAGCAATCACGCCGCTGAAAGAGCGGATCAGGGAACTGGAGTCGCGCCCGACACTGCGTTACTTGGGCATTTGGGATGCATCGCGGACGTATCCGCCGGGGTCCTTCGTGACGCATGCGGGTTCGATTTGGCATACCGACGCGGAAAACACCGGGTGCCAGCGATTCGACGAGGCCTTCGATCTCGGCTCGCCGCTGGGGCGAGACCTGCGCTTCGATCGCACGGCGCTCTTCGAGAGTTGGGAGGTTCGTCATTTACGCGTGCTTGATGTTGGGGGCTTTCCCATGGCGTCGCTCGTACGCAAGCGACAGCCGAGCTTGCTCGCGGACCAGCGCGCGACACGCGCGCATGTTGTCGGGATTATCGCGGTACCAGAGCAGTTCGCGGATTTGCTTGGTTATCCGATTGATTGCAACCAAATCATCGGCTTCCGGCAAAATGCGAACCACCGAACGCCCAATCTTGCGGGCAACCAAACGGCGGCCAGTGTCCAGCTCACTCGCTGTTAGCCTGACGACCATGTGTCTGCCCTCAACCTGGTTTGAAGTTGATCTCCTCAATAGCAAATCGCGATCCGGATTCTGTTACGCTGTAACCTTGCGATGCAGTTTCTGCAGCGCCAGCTTCAAGGCTTGCGCGAGTGCTCGTGCATCTTCCTCGTCCCATTCCCGCAGCGTGCCCTGGCCGCGAAGCCAGTCCTTGTCGTTTCCGTCGAGATTAATGGCAATTCGCGTAGCGCCCTTCGCCTGGCGCGCGCGGTGTTCCCGCATGCGCTGGGCGGCGGCCGTCGGTGCAAGGTGCGCCTTCGCCTTGGTTTTCACGGTGGACCTCCCGGGCTAAATGCCGTCAAAATGGGCAACCCCCTTCTAGGAATTTTATCCCATCGCATAAGGACCAGCCGGTGCGGTTCTCGGGGCTTTGCAGGCCGGTTTCGAGTCCACCCGCCCCGGTGTGCCTGCTTTCGATCCGTCGCGACGTCGGGTTCGGCGACCTCGGCATCGCGGACTTCACGGGCTTCATGAATTTCTCGCGGGTTGGTGACGACATCACGCAAATAGAGTTTCAGATCTTGAAACTCTATAAACCGATTGTCTCCATGCCGGGCGATGTCGCCACGGGCCTGCGCGGCATCGTACTCGTCGGCGAGCCGCCGCTTCGCCTGGGCCTCGATGAAGGCGATGCCGACACGATCGCCCGCCATGCCCCGCCAGATCGCCACGGGAGGCCCGCTGATGCGGTGCCCGCCGGCCGTGAGGTTGCTGCCGCTGGCCGCGAATAACGCACCGTCGACTCCGCTGCGGCGCCAGCCCATGTGCGCCCCATTTGCCGAACCTTCTTTTCACTCACCACCTGCCTTGCCCAGCCCCCACACCCCTAAAAGGGGTGGGGGCTCGGCAAATTGTGCCAAACCCTGCCGAACCCTTGCCGAACCCAAGGTTCGGCAGGGTTCGGCAACCTGTCTCACTCGACCGTCTCTGCCACCTCGACGAACTCCTTCAGCTCGCGCTTCTCCGTCTGACGCTCGACCACCACCAGCGCCCCCGTGCCGATCCAATATTTGATGAGCTGCTTGACGGCCGCCTTGTCGGCGCGGTCATCGAGGTCGCGCCCCAGTGCCTTGGCGATCGCCCGCCCGACCCACTGCTTGGCTTGCGGGTCGGCCCGCCAGTTGCCAGCTCCGATAGCAGCGGCCACAAGCTCGAAATCGCGGCCGGTCACATCCTTGGTCGCATCGGGCCACTCCCACCGCGTCACGACGCCGATGCTGTCGCCGCCGCCGACCACCGGGCCGAGCGGGCCGTTGCCGAGATCGACCGAGGCCAGCTTGTACCAGTCGCTCTTGTCGGCAGGCGGGGCGAGGTTGTTCTTGTCGAGGTAGGTGCGGAAGTACAGACGATGGTTCTTGATGCCGGTGTCCTTTGCCTGCTGCTCCGTCATCCGGTTGATGACCCGCACCATGCGGCAGGCATCGCCGAACGATCCGCCCCCGCGCGCGCTTTCAACCGTGATCTCCTGCTCACCCTTGCGGACGTGGTGAACCAGCTCGACGGCGCAGTTGGCGGCATCGGCGACGCGAGCCCATTCTTTCGTGACGGCGTCAATGGCGTTGTTGTCATTCTCGGTCACGCGATGGCAACTGACGAACGGATCGACGATCAGGACATCAATCGTGCGTGCCTTGAGCTGGGCAATCAGGGCCTCGACAACGGGGCGGCAGATCACCACCCCGTTGCGCTGCATCTCCGCAATCACCAACGGCTGCTCCCGAGCGCTGTCGAGGAACAGGCGATCTCCGATATTCTCGGTCGTCAGATTGTAATGCTTGGCAGTGGCCTGGATACGGCGCACCAGTTCTTCGCGCGGGTCCTCCAGACTCCACAGCCACACCCGCAACTGCGGGGTCTGCACCCCAAGGAGCGCCTTGCCCGATACCATCGACAGAACTTCGGTTACCTCCAAACCGGTTTTCCCCACGCCGCCCGGTGCGATGGTCGCGGTCGCATATTTGCGAATGAGCCGCCGCCCGTAGAGAAACTCGCGCGGCGGGATTTTCTCCGGCTCAGTCCAGACGTACGGCGTGGCGGTGATGCAACTGACGGCGCGGTCGATGATCAGTTCATCGTTGGTCCCTGCCGTGGTCGTCCAAGACGGTGGCGTCCAGTGCGGGGCTTGTTTTCGCGCCAGATAAATGAGCGTGCCGACACCGAGTCGGTTCGGAGGGGACGTGGAGTAGTGGTCCCATCTGGCGCGCGTTGCCACCGGATCGTTCTTCGAGGACTTGGCAGACCACTCCTCGAACGCCGCTCTGCCCTCCTCTGATCCGCCCGACGCGGCCCACGTCGTCATTCCGATGTAGTTCCAGTCGCGCCATTCCAAATCCTTGTTCGGGATGACCTTGAGAGCAGCGGCGACATCCTGACGCGTTGCCGGCGGCTGTGTCTCGGGCGTGGAGCAGTCCGCGCCCGTTGATAGAAACTGTGCCCCGGTCGCCTCCCGGAGCATGTCGGGCGCTTCGCCGAGATCGATTTCGTTATCGGTTTCTAGGGTGATCTTGGCTAAACGCGGCGTGCTTTTGCGGTGCCATGACCCCGGCCATCGCAAGGGATGCACGAGCGGAATGGCCGTGTTGTCGGCGCCAACAAGCTTGACTGCAAGATCACGCGCCTCCCGGAGGTTCGCGTGCTCCTGCGGCGTGCGGGTCGGGACCTTCAGTCGCCAATGCACATGAACCTTTTCCTCAACCTCTCCCGTATTCGGGTTGGTCCACTCGCCACCCGACGCAACGATCACAGTGGGCTCGCCAAGGATTTCCCGAAGGAAGCTCAGCGCTGCGGCCGGCTCCTTGTCGCACTCGATCGGCAGTGTGACGCCTTCGTGTACATTGTCCGCTTTCGCGTTGCGGCCATTTTTCAACGTCACAACCGGAGGGCAAAAGACCGCAGGCTCGCGCCAGTTCGCCGCCTGCTTGGCCCGCTCCACAACGACGGCAAGAAACTGCGGGTCGCCGACACTGATCGGCTCGATGAAAAGCGGCGGCGCGTCTTTCTTTGCATCGAGGAATGCGCGCAGCGAAACAATCCCTTTGGGGTCAGCGTGCTTGAAAACGGCGGCCGCAAAGCGGGCGAGGTCCTGCTCGTTCGGGAGCCGTTGCCCGACAGCAGATGCCGGCCCACCGCTCGACAGATTGGGAGCGTGAGCGTTCACGGGCGCGCTCCCGACTCCACCGGCAACGCATCGCGTCGGCGCGTTGACGCGCGCACGAAATTGGCGTTATAGGAGTGCTTCATTGAAGTGTCCTGAACGTCTAAAGCCCGGCGACGCGCGAACGTCCCGGGCTTTGCTTTGGGATTACGACGTGATGAAGCCGAGACGGATCGCCTCGGAGCGGGGCACAATCGGCGTGGGACCGACATAGACGAGCTTCAAATCGCCACGCTTCACGTTCCGCCACGTCGTCACACGGCTGGTTCCGGTCATTTCCGACCATTCCGAAATCCGATAGCCAAACCAAGCGGGCTCGTCGGACTGTTTCGAATGGCGCGGGTGTTTGGTGGCGGACATAGCGACGTTTCCTTCTGTTAGGATCGATACAGAAGAGTGTCGCTCGGTTACCTGTCAGTTAGTTAGTTAAGGTCATCGGATATTTGCAGTGAAACTTAACGGTGCCTCTCGTTCCACGACAGGACTGCTTGTCGAACGGCGCCCTCCTCGGGAGCAGCAATGCCGCAGGAAAGATGAAGGGATCGCACAGTCACGATCAGCGGCTGGTATTGGCTGAAGTTCTTGATGTTAAAATCGCTCATCAGGTCGAAAAGCGGCTCCCAAAGCAGTGCGCGCTCGACACGCTTTCGACCGTGCGGCTGGAGAAACGCATCCGCATAGATTTCCGGTTTCCGCAGTGCGCGCACTGCGCGCAGTAATCTTTCCAGGGCCAATGTAGGATCGATCTCTCCATATAGTTCCTTTAGGCGCTTGTCTCGTTTTGCTGTGATAAACAGTGCGCTGTGTAGCGCGCGATGGAACGGGTTCGCTTTCGCCCACAGCGACTGCAAATTCACAGTCCCGTTTTCGAGCCGCGCAAGGAAGGCGTCGGCCGAGGCGAACTTCATCGGCGGCCTACGTTCGCGAGCCCAGTTTAGCGTGGCCGCCATGCCATCGAGGCTATAAACGATGCGTTCGAGGTCTGTCGGATGCTGTTCTCCGAATGCCTTCAGCACAACGGGAATGTGTTCGGGCGCGACAATTTCGTGTAATTGTATATCGCTCGCGTCTCCAAGAGAGCGGCGTAGTTTTACTAACCATTCAGGCACTTCTTTGCTGGACATGTCGGCATCATGCAAAGCTGCGCGTGTGCCTGCAACAAAAAGAAAGGCGCATTCTGCGCCTGTTGAATGTCAACCAAGATCGTCAGTCATCAGCTAAGTTAGCTACTTGTTAGTTTGATAGGCCGCGTGTCACCATAAGCTTCGTTACGCCGTTAGATTGCTCAGCCGATTTTCTGACTAACTAGATGCTCCGGCAGGTGCGGCAGCTATGATCGTGTGCCGCTCATCCGAGTGCTCGCCGACCTCACGACTGCGCCCGCAACGGCACGACGTTGTCGCCTGCACCAGCAGGACGGGCGCAGTAGTCAGCCCAGTCGGCCATCATCTGCTTGCGCAACTCAAAAAAACGGGTGCGCTTGTATGCTCCGACCACCTTGTCGCTGACCTTGTGCGCGAGCGCAGCTTCCGCAACGGGGTCGTCGTAGCCGTGCTCGGCAGCCCAGTCGCGGAACGAAGAGCGGAAGCCATGAGGCACGATTTCACGGTCTGACGCCGGATCAAGCCAACGCCGCCCCTCTTCATTCATCCGGTTGATGACAGCACCCATCGCGGCGTCGCTCAACGGCGCACCGTCTGCGTTGGCGAAGATATAGTCGCCGTCACCGGTCAAGTCCTGCATACGATCCAGAACGTCAAGGGCAGCCCGGCTGAGCGGCACCTTATGCTCGGCGTCGCCCTTCATCTGATTGCCGGGGATCATCCACACGGCGTTCTGCCGATCTATTTCGGACCATTTGGCGGCGACGGCATTCGCCGGCCTCGGGACTGTCAGAATATGAAACTCCAATGCAGCCGCAGCGACGCCCTCGCGCGCGCGCAGCTCGCGCATGAAGGCGGGCAGCTCGCGGTAAGGCAAGGCGGGATGGTTGCGCACCTTGTGAACCTTCGAAGGTGCCGGAAGCAAGTTCTCAAGGTGGCCGCGCCAACGTGCAGGGTTTTCCCCTATGAACTCGCCTCTGCTCTTCGCGGCGTCGATGACGCACTCGATGCGGCCACGAATGCGGTTGGCGGTTTCGTTCTTGGCCGTCCAGAGCGGCTCAATGATTTTCATAATCAGAGACGTCTCCAACGCGCCGATGGGGAGATCGCGGATCGTCTTGCAATAGTCGTTCTTGGCAGGCTTGCCCTTCGGGCCAATGCCGAGCAAGGTCATGCGCCATTGATCCGCATGCTTGACGTTCTTCCACCCCGGCGCGTTCGCTTTAATGTAGCGACTGGCGGCCGCGCCGAACGTAATCGACAAGGCGGCCTCAACCCGTGCGGCCGCCTTGGCTGCACGCTTGGCTTCGATGGGATCGGCACCATCAAGCCGGAGCCGACGCGCGTCGGCGGCCTTGTCGCGAGCCTTCTCCAGCGTCACGTCACGGGCAGAGCCAAGACCATGCCAGCGCGTCCGCCCAACCACCTTGAAGCGATACAGCCAGCTCTTGCTGCCGCCCTTCGCGACTTGCAGATACAACCCGCCGCCGTCGGGATAGAGCCCACGGTTCGACAGGTGCTCGACCTTTTTGGCTGTTAGTTTGCCGTAGCCTCTCGCCATGGCGCCTGCCCTCTACATACCCTTTTACATACACTTGAGATTTGGCGAGCCGAAATGAACCGGCGCGAAAGAAAAAGTTGAGAAAAGCGCTGACAACGCAGCCCTTTAGGAGACTAAATGAGACTGGATGAAATATTGCTGAAAAGGTCGAATGGCGGAGAGAGTGGGATTCGAACCCACGGTACGGGTTCAAAGGCTTAGTGTCGGTATCTTCGAAAGTTCGCGAAAGAGCGCCTCCACCGGAAACTCCCCATACGAATCGGCCACCGATCGGCTGCCATGACCGGTGATCGCATCCAGAATGTCCTGAGCCAATCCGTGCCTGCGCCCCAGAGTCTTGATACGGTGCCGCCAAGAATGGCTGGGCGATAGCCGCAGATCGGCCAATCCCAATTGGCGAATGAATAGCCCGATAACTTTCGTGCCATTGCCACCACGCTTTCCGAACTTGTCCGGCGCCAGGTCAGCGAATAGCGGGCCAGGCTTCGTCCGCATCGCAAATTTCACGAAGCCAGCCTCAAGCAAGGCCGGGTGCACCGGAATGACGCGTTCCGAGCCACTCGTTTTCAGCGAGCCCGCTTCAGGATCGAGCTTCATGCACCAGACGTCATCGATCTTTAGGACGTCTTCGGACCGCAATTGGCAAATCTCTGAGACGCGTGCCCCCGAATAAGCGCCGAGCCACGGCACCCACCGCCTGACAGGATCCTTCTCTGCCGAGGTTGCGCGCAGGATCGTCTTGGCCTCTTCGTCCGTGAAGCTCCGCTTCTTCTCGCTCTGCTTGCTCTTGGCGGCGAGCGAGACTCCTTCAGCAGGATTGGAGGTAAGGTGTTTATTATGGACGCCCCACTGCAGGATAGCCCGCAAAGGAGCTAGTTTGGCGTCCTGAATGGTCTTGGCCCGAAGTCCGGCCGCTACCATGGAGCCCTTCCAGGACACCAAGTCCTCGCCGGTTAGCCGTCGTGCATCGCTGAGCTATCGCCCAAAGTTGGTGACGGCGGGAATCGGGAAGGCGGCATATCGTGGGGTGCTTGACGCCTCCACTTCTCCACCGAAGGAGCGATATGCCGTGTCCAACGATAACGTCATCCAGCTGATTCAGCCAGGAATCTTCGACGACCAA
>NZ_JADPKQ010000090.1:0-17255 GCF_023074015.1 Bradyrhizobium sp. 142 | reverse complement strand
CCGAAGCCCGGCGTTCGGCGGTGCCATTGGCATGCGTGACCCTGCCGGCCACCGCCAGCCCATGCCGGTTCTCCATGGTGGCGTGGCCCATATAGCAAAGCTTGGCCTCCCGTCCGGCCGCCTTGCGATAAAGCCTGCTGTCCGGGTCACTGGTACTCGCATGGGTGTCGTTCTTGCGCTTCTGGCCGTGGAAGTTGGCGCCGTCATCATCGTTGCCGCTGCCGTCCTTGGGGCGAAAACTCTTCTGTGAAGCCCAGGCTTCGATCAGCGTTCCGTCGACCGAAAAATGCTCGTCCGACAGCAGCGGCTTGACCTGCGAATGGTTCAGAAGCCTGGTCATGAACTTCGTGAACACGTCGCCGTTCTGCAGCCGCTCCCGGTTCTTGGTGAAGGTGGTCGGGTCCCAGACCGGATCGTCCGGCGACAGTCCCACGAACCAGCGATACAAAAGATTGTAGTCCAGTTGCTCCATCAACTGGCGTTCCGAGCGGATGCCGTAGAACACCTGCAGCAGCAAGGCGCTCAGCAATTGCTCCGGAGGGATCGAAGGACGTCCCTCGCTGGCGTAGAGCCTCCCAAGGCCGCGGTTCAAATCACTCAAAACATCCCGGACGAGTTCCCGGACCTTCCGCAGCGGATGGTTTGCTGACACACGCTTATCCGGCGCGATATACGAAAACAGGCCGCCCTAATCCATAAATCTGCCGCGCATGATCGTCTCCACCGATTCGAGATGATAAAGTGAATCATCAGACCCCCTCCGTGGCGAGGGGGTTTTTCAGCAGACTGCTAGACCGAGATTTCTTAAAACTGAAGGAGAGCGGACGTTTTGCCCTGTTCGGTAAAGAGCTCATCGAGGACCGACCGATACCGCTGAGGCGGTGGCTCGGTCTGCGAAGACAGATTGTGATGCCTTTCGCGGCCGCCAGATATTTCGGAGAGCCATTCAAAGTACCAGGGTCTGATCACATCTCGATCAGCAAACCGGACTCGAATTATGCCATACAGCACCAGATCTTGATGACTTTCATCGCTGAGTTCAAAAAGTTCGCCGTCTTGCGCAGGGGCATAGTCTCGATTCAAGCAAACCTTGACCGCTTTGAAGAGATTCGGCCCGCCATGAAACAATTGGTCGGATGGGGAACCGACGGCATGAACCCGAATGCTGTGCACCACCGCCTCTCAGACAGAGGCGATGCAGTAGAGTTTGAAGGATACGGAGAGCTTAAGAAGGTAACGATTGATGATCTTGATGAGCTTCCTCCTTCGGATCAAAGCGCGATCGCCGCCTCCAACTCAGCAATGCAACAGTTGTTGGGAGACTGGAACGCCATTTGGAAAAAGGGGCAGCTATCTAGCGACGACAAGGAAACACTGTTGGGTATTGCGTCCCAAATGCATGATCGCCTCGAGCTCATCTTTCGGGTTGTAGAGCAAAGTATGGGCGGCATTCTTCAGGATCACTATGGGGCGCAGCGAGCCATCGCCAAATACGCGCGCGATCGATATGCGGATCTTCAACGTAAACGCTGAAGCGTCCCGCTGCTTGCTGTAATTCCTGTTCCTATGTTCTAAACGCCACCAATCAGTACTAAACCCAAAGCATCAAAAACCGGGCGCAAGCGTCTCGGCGCTGAACGGACGCGATGGCGTCCCGTCGATCATCAGCTTCAAGTAGATATGATAGTTGGGTAGCTGCAATAGATCGAGCTCGTCAAATCGCTCTTGAAATTCTCGCGCCAGGTAGCTCGCGTCCTCTGAGCCAACGCGGAAGGAGATGATCGTGCCGGCATTTCCGAGAACGGCATGGCGCACGTCTGGCTCGAGCTGGTGAAGGTACTGGTGGGCGACAGTAAACCCGACGCGATATTTGCGGAGCTCCGAGAACATGTTGGCCATGGCGAGCGTCGTAAAGTTCTGGAACTCGTCAACGTAGACGTAAAAATCTCTCCGGTCATGCGCGGGCAATTCCGCTCGGCTGAAGGCGGCCAGTCCAAGCGTTGTGACAAGCAGGCCGCCCAGTAGCGATGAGCTATCTTCGCCGATTTGTCCCTTAGCTAGGTTCACGAGCAGCACCCCGCCCTCATCCATCATCTGCCGGATGTGGAGGTCGCGCTCAGGCGCGGTGAGTAGCCGATTGAGGAGTGGGTCCGAAAGAAAGGCCCCAACCTTGTTTTGAATAGGGGCGGTACCGTCTGCTCGGTAGCCAAATGAAAAACGATCGAACTCTTTTAATAAGAACGTGCGGACGGTCTCATTCTTTAATTTTCGCGCAATCTCCGTACGGAACTTCTGGTCAGACAAGATGCGAAGCACGTCATGCATCGTCGACTGCGGCTGCTCCAGGAGTGCCATAAGCACGTTCCGCAAGATGTGCTCCATTCGCACGCCCCATGCGTCCGGCCACATCTTCTTGAAGACCTCGATAAAGCCGGAAGCGGCAAGGGCGATGCGATCTTCGCGAACATGGCGCAGCGGGTTATACCCGTACGGCTGCGCTGGATCACAGGCATTCAAATAGATAATGTCCGATTTTCGTCGCATCGGCACTTGAGCCGCGACACGGTCCACCAGATCGCCGTGAGGATCGATGAGCGCTAGTCCGTGCCCGCGTTCCATGTCCTGGAGCACCATCGTCTCGATCAAGGTCGACTTGCCGGTACCTGTCTTACCGATGATGTAGATGTGCGAGAAGCGGTCTTCGTCCTTGATTCCAAAGGCGTAGTCGACGTTGCGATGGTCGGCGCGGGCAAAGCGCGTAAGTGCTAGCAGCATGCGCTCCATACTCGCGCCTCAGACATATCCTCCCAGAGGGTGTGTCAGGTATTTCGATGTCACGCTCCGCTCAGTGACGAAGTGGCACGATCTCCCGCCTCCACTCGTTTCGACTTAGCCGCGACAATCACCCCAGAGTTTTGGTCTTTACACGTTCCGCCCCGCGATCCGGGACCTGCATGCATGTCCGGGTCTCGGTGGCGAGGCGGAGGCATCGCGACGAGCGTCCATACGGTCGATTGGGTATTTATTCTAATCCGGCTCAGTGACGGACGCTCGGCCTCCTCCTCGCGATCGAGCCCCCGAATGGGTCGGGTGCTCGTAGCGAGGAGGACACGATGACCAACATTGCTCTTTCCCAAAAAGCTCTAAAGCTGATGCGGCTTTGCGACCTTAGCGGCTTCGATAGCATCGACGATCTTCTTCTATTGGCGGCTCTCAAGGATAGTGTGTGTCCCGCCATCTGCATGACGGAGGGATGCGACTACACGGCCGTTATGGAGCCCGACCAGGACGAGGGTTTCTGCGAGGCGTGTGGCGGCAACACGCTTGTATCAGTCCTCGTGCTTGCCGACTTGATCTAGGAGGTCGGCGATGCAAGTCAGAAACTTCTACCACTGCGCAGAGTGCGGCCGCGAGTGGACGGACATCTGGTCCGCACAGTGTGACGATGATTGTCCGCACTGCGGCGCCCGTCATATGTCCCCCTACAGGAGTGAGGACGCGGAGGAGCGCGATGATGAATAAGATCGCACTTCTCAACGACGCGTTCCGGAACGCGTTCCGCGGTGGCAAGGTCATGATGACAATCGGCGTTGCGGAGCTAGCGGACTGCGTGAAGGCCGAGGCGCTTCGTCAGGTAGCGGATTTCTCGGAATTTACGCCGGAGAACGACCCGCACGGTGAGCACGACTTCGGAAGCTTCGATCTGGTCGGCCGCAAGTTCTTCTGGAAGATAGACTATTACGATAAGGACATGCGGCACGGCTCCGAAGATCCCGGCAATCCCGAGCGGACACTACGCGTGCTCACGCTCATGCTCGCGACCGAGTACTGATAAAGCAAGAAGTGGCCGCCTCCCATCTAGACGCAGCGGATGGACGCTCCAGCAGGAGGAGTACCGTTGTCGGGACCATCGGATGGCCTGCCGGACCGCATTTGCGGTTAGGCGCCCGATCAGCGCGAACGTGACTTTAGTTCGGCCCTCATTATTTGGGGGCCGGTTTTTTTATTCCGGTATTATGGCGCAAACGCCACAAGAACTTTGAACGATAGCGCCCATCTCCACCGCAAAGGAGATCACCATGGCGCGACACAGGCCGACGCAGAACCCGTACACCTGGCCCGCCATCTTCACCGTTGAGCGGCTTCATGCCGAGCTAGGCGGGCAGATATTTGAGAATCGGCAACAGGGCGAACAGCTACGCGACCAGATGCGGCACGTTGAGGCGGTCCTGAAGTTGCTGGACCCCGGCTACAACCTCGCGCGCATCGGCGTGAAGCGCCGCAAGGCCAACCCGTGGTTCAAGCGGGGCACTTTATATAATATAGGCGCGCGGTGGATGTGCTCAGGACAGCCACGGAGGCCATGACGGCCTCCGAGATCGCCGCCGCTGTGTTGGCCGCGCAGTCGTGCAAGACTCCAGTAAGGAGGACGTGCAGGGCGTAGCTCTGGGCATCCAGCACAGCCTCAAGAACCACGAGGGCAAGGGCGTGCAGATTGTCGGAGAGGCAAGGCTGGCGCGGTGGCGGCTTGCTGGCTAAAACCGAATTTAATGGGATCGGCTGATTTGCGAACCTAGATTTGGGTCGTGTCGGCATCCTCCCTCCCTGGCACTTCTCGACTTCCGGCCTAAGCTCTCCCCCGGAGGGCTGGGGCCGTTTCTTCCACGACTTGTAAAGAGGCCCGCCGTGTTGCTGAAAACCACTTTAATTGCGGTTGCTATGACCGTGCCGGCACATGCCCAGCGATCGCAACGGGGGATCACTATCATCACCCCCTACAGCGTGCATGTGTATAGCGCCGATCCGGCAACGCCTGGGCGTCTACTCGATGACGAGAACCTCCAACGGCAAAACGAGCGCCAGAGAGCGCATCATGAGGCAAATGGAGCTGGATCGAGAGGCCGAGCGCCAAGAGGTGGATCAATGATGGCAGCCCCGGCGCCCTCCTAACCTGCGGCGTCTGCAGCTTCTGCCGTCACCCTTTGCAAGAAGTCATAAGTTCTTGCCTTCGGCAGATGCTGCATTTCTCGGAAAAAATCGGTCTCTGTGATCTCGGTCGGCCATACCAACCGAACAGCTATGTCGAGCCGCTCTTCGCCCTTTTTGCGCACAACACTAAACGCACGTCCGCGCGTCGGGGCGGAACCGCGTGATTGTAGATCGTCACCGGGTGATCGCTGATAATAAATTTCACGTCGGCGTCTTCGGCAGAAACGAGTTCGCGAACCGCTTGCGCCCAGATCGTGCAGTGCATCATGCGTATACCCTGCATCTCGAACATCAATTCATTTTGCGCGGCTTTTGCAGGAGCCGACGTCGGGGAGTGGCACGATAATTTTCAGACGCTTTTTGAATACATGGACATCCAAAAAATTCGGACCCCCAAAGGGATGCCAAACAGATAGCGCTCGATTTAGGTCAACGCCATCAATCGAACATACCGCCACCGTGCGCCCGTATCGATCCAGGCTCAACGGGCGCGGCAATCGACCGGCCGTCGCGCAATGAAGGCGTCAAGTTCGTTCGCGGCCTTCGCGCCGCACCGATACTGTACGCTCGTGGTTCTTCACGGACGACTAATTGTCGTCCACTTCGCCCGAAGACGACGGGCCGGACGAACTCAAGCTATCCGAATGTCCCACTGACGGCGCGGGACTGGGTGCCGCAGGAGTCGATGCGGCAGAACTCGGCGCCGCCCAACTGTGCTCTGCTGGCGCGACAGCGGGCGCCGGAGTTGGAGCAGCCATTGGAGCCACAGGTTTGGGAGCGCGGGGTTTGGGAGCTGCCCGTTTGGGGGCTGCAGGTTTGGGCGCAACGGCAGCGGCCGGAGCTGCCATCTTTTTTGCCGAGCTCTTTTTGGCGGATTTTTTAGCCGACTTTTTCGGCGCGGCCGCCTTCGACTTCTTCGCCGATTTCTTGACCGACTTCTTGGCTTTCTTCGCCGACTTCTTGGCGGATTTCTTCGAAGCTTTTTTCGCGGATTTCTTCTTCGCCGTCAGAACCTTTTTCTTGCTCTTACTTTTCTTGCCAGCCTTCTTCTTTTTGCCTTTAGCCATAGTGATCCTCCTGTTGCCGCCGATCAATGTCTACGATCCCTGTCGATCGGGCACTTAAAAATCATCCGCCTTTCGCGCGGGGCCAATCGATGAGCTCAATCCCGGCCAGGGACCGCCCGTCGCCCAATCGAGAAGCTCAAATCGTGGACCACAGGAACTGGCGTGCCGCCGGCAATCTGCACCATGCATCCAATATTGACCGCAGCGATCATGTCCGGCTTGGCCATCGCGATGTTGCCGACCTTTCGATCGCGCAATGGGCTCGCAAGTCAGGCTGGAGAATGTTGTAAATCCCCACCGAATCGCAGCACAAATGGCCTCTCGGGCACATCTTTCACCACGAATCCGTTCTTGGAAAGCAATTCTTACGGGGCTTGCGTGATTTTCGGGCTGTGCTGCAGTGAACAAGCCGAGTGATAGGCGATGCTGCAGATCGAGGCCGCTGACATATTCCGTAATGTCCTTGGCCAGTGCCGAAACTCTTGCGGCGGGCTTGCCAATCCACGCGTTGCGGCGGGGTTCAATCTCTAGTTCGGTTATTTGCTGCCTTTCATCGTCGTTAAGCGGCCTGAGCGTCCCCGAAGGATCAGTAAAGAGGCGCCATACATTCCGACCCTCAAGTCGGCTTCACGCTCTGCGATCTGCGCACAACATCGTCAGCGACAGCCGCCGATAATCGTCGCCCACCGCCCGCCGGCATGTCGAAGGCGTAGAATTGGACCTCCTGATCGTGCTTGCGGGAATGCAGCGCTGCGAAGTCCGACATGCCGTCGACGCGAGCACCACCCGCTTCGCCGTCCAGGACGAATTGCTGTGTGCTGCTGCCGCACCCGGACAGCCGACTCGACGATCCACGGAAACCGCTTCGACCAACCCCTGGTGATCAGGAGCACCCGGTTATTCTCCCGCATCACCATCATGCGGTAGCCGTCGTGCTTGATCTCGTGAATCCACGGGCCGGTCGGGAACTTTCGTTGCCCCGGTCGGGATGCAGGGAAGGTACTTCGGTTTGAGCATGGACGAGATATAGGCGGTGGATAAGCAAGCAGAAAGTCCATCCCTCAGCGAATATGCTTGCTCGAATCGGACGAAGCAAGCATGGATGTGCGAGCCGTTAGCAAGCACAAGGTGCCGAATGTCCGAAAATGACCGACAAAGTAAGGGCGGAAATGCCCGTGCACGCGCGCTCTCTTCTGAGCAGAGGCGTGAAATCGCTAAGAACGCCGCGCAAGCCCGGTGGGCCAAGATAGCTGATCCGACCGGGCTTCCGAGGACAAGCCATCAGGGCATTTTGCCGATCGGCGATGTGGAGATCGAGGTCTATCGCCTGCATGACGGCAGGCGCTTGATCGCCAAGGGCGCTATGGCACGGGCGCTCAATCTCAAGTCTGAGGGTGGCAATGCCTTTCTGAGGACAGTGACGCGGAAGGGGGTACGATCCGCAATCAGCGAAAATCTATGGGAAAAAATCGATAATCCCATTATTTTCAATAGGTTGGATGCCGATTTGGAAGGTGCGGGTGCTACTGCGACGGCAGACGGATATGAAGCGACTACGCTGATCGAAATCTGCGACGCGCTAATCCAGGCGCGAAACGATGATCTACTGGCCCCGTCTCAAGCGTTCCTCGCCGTGCAAGCCGAAATCATCATGCGATCTGCTGCGAAGGTCGGCATTGTCGCACTGGTCGATGCCGCGACCGGCTATGTCGAGGATGTAAAGAAGGAAGAATATCTCCGCCTCTGGAAGGATTTCGTCAGCTCTGAATTTCGGCAGTGGGAGAAAGAGTTTCCCGACAAATTCGCTGACACGATTTACAAGATTTACAACCTTAAGAGGAAAGACCCAAAATCATTTCGGCACCCGCAATTCTTCGGTTGGTTCACGCGCAAATATATCTACCACCCGCTCGCCAACAGCAACGGCGCCGTCTTAGACATGCTTGATGAAGCTAACCCTGTCGTCTACGCAGGCGGCGCCCGAAAATTCAAACTGCATCAGTTCTTAACCGAAGAGGTTGGCGTTCCAGCGTTGCGTCAGCACCTTTGGCAGGTAATCGGTATCGGGAATGCTTCTAGGGACAAAGTGGACTTTGAGAGAGCCTTCTATCGCGCGTTTCCTGAGGCAATCCCGAAGGCCAACGACGGGCAAATCGATTTCTTCGATAAACTGGATACCGCAGCTTAAGCAAACAGGATCAGCGCCCGGCTCGGGTGAAACCTTACTGAACGTGCCGCTCTCGGGCACCACGAGCCAGCCACGCTCGATCGCCAGTTTCAAGCCGGCCCTATCGTCCGTTTCGCTAACAAGGTAGGCCATGCTGCAAAGGGTAGAAGCAGCCTTTAAGTTTCGCGTCTGGTCGCACGCCCGACGCGAATCGAAGCCGAAATAGATGCCGTGATCAAATGCCTTCGATAATCCGGACGGCACAGCAGCCCACTGAATAACAACAAAAAGTCAATGGGCTAGCCAAATCGGACCGAGCCCAGTAGGTTCAAAATTCACTGTTCACTTCAAGGTATCATGCATGCCCTTCGGAGAAGTCCCCAAGCGCAACCACCCGCGCGGTTCGCGTCGGTTGAATTTTTCGGGGCCCCACTGATGGGCGAGACCTATCAAGGAAGTCTCTTTTCGAGCGACTTTCTGACTGACTCGATTACCCGGCTCCCCGATTGGGCAGAGATATCTGCCGCCGAAATCAGCGATCTTGCGAAATCCCTTACGGACATTTTTTCCAAGTTTCCGACCAGGCAGACGCCGAACGAGGCGCAGACTGAAGATGATCTCATTTGGAAAGTCCTCAAATTGCTCGGCTGGACGGCATTCTTGCGCCAGCAAAATCTCGCGCCGAAAGGCCGCGAAGACGTACCGGACGGGATACTGTTCAAGGACGATCTTGCGAAGGGTCAGGCCAACAAAACGCCGGAGGAATGGCGGCGGTATGAGTTTGGGCTCGCCGTTGTCGAATCTAAGCGCTGGAACCGTCCCCTCGACCGTCGGTCAGGAACACGTGGTGAGGAAACGGCACCATCCACGCAGATGCTGCGGTATTTGCGGCGGGTCGAAGACCTGACTACTGGCAAGTTACGGTGGGGCATTCTCACCAACGGGGGACGTTGGCGTCTGTACTATCAGGGTGCGCGCTCGGTCGCTGAATATTTCTTCGAGATAGACTTGGCGCAAGTTCTCGGAATTGAAGGCCACGAAGGCGGCTTGATTGCCCTTAACAAAGGCGAGCGAGAGCACGCGCTCCGGGTCTTCTATTTGCTATTTCGGCAAGCTGCCTTCACAGGCACAGCCAGTGATCCACGTACCTTCCACCAGCGCGCGATGGATGAGGGGCGATTCTATGAAGAGCGCGTTGCAACTAATCTGTCCAACGTTGTATTCGGCGAGGTCTTTCCGAAACTGGTGCGCGCCATCGCGAAGGCCGCGCCTAGTGCCGAATTGCAGAACGTCCGCGAGGCCGCCCTGATACTGCTCTACCGGCTCTTATTCATTTTATACGCCGAAGATCGGGACTTACTCCCTGTGCGTGATCCACGCTACGACGATTATGGATTGCGGGACAAGGTGCGTGGAAATATCGGCGAACGCAAAACCAAGAACGACATATTTTCCGATACGGCCGCTCGTTACTGGGGAACGATCGATGATTTGTGCCGAGCCATTGACAAGGGCGATAGCTCAATCGGACTTCCGCCCTACAACGGCGGTCTGTTCGATCGGGACCGCACGCCGCTGCTGACGGAGGTGCGAATATCCGATGCGGTGATGGCCGACGTAATCGATGCGTTATCCTTCGAACGAACGTCGGAAGGCCGACATTATATCAACTACCGCGATCTGAGCGTGCAGCAACTCGGTTCTATCTATGAGCGCCTGCTAGAACACGAAGTCGTCCGCGACGGTGAAGCCATCGAGATCCGCCCTAATATCTTTGCCCGCAAAGGCTCGGGAAGTTACTACACGCCCGACGAACTTGTAACTCTCATCATCCGGGAGACGATATCACCGCTAATTACCGATCGCTTTGAGGCTTTCTCCACAAAGGTCGAAGAGCAAGCAGCGAGCGACAAACCGCTGAATCAGAGACTTGGTACGTTGAAGCGAGCGGATCCTGCGGAAAAGCTCCTCGATCTAAAAATTTGCGACCCAGCGATGGGTTCCGGCCACTTCCTTGTGGCCTTGGTAGATTATCTAGCGGATCAGGTCATCACAGCTATGGCCGAGGCTGAGGCCATGGTGGGATGGGGCCATTACGTCTCTCCACTTACCGATCGGATCGAAACGATCCGGAATACCATTCTTGGCAACGCCGAAGATCGAGGATGGACAGTCGATCCCGAACAGCTCGACGACCGGCACATCATCCGACGAATGATTCTGAAGCGCTGTATTTATGGCGTCGACAAAAATCTCATGGCGGTAGAACTGGCAAAGGTCGCCCTATGGCTGCACACCTTCACGGTCGGTGCGCCCTTAAGTTTCCTGGATCACCATTTGCGACACGGAGACAGTCTGTTTGGACTTTGGGTAAATGGCGGCTTCGCGAAGGCGTCGATCATTGAAAGCGGCAAGACAAAGGGTGCAAAGAGCGGAAACACGCTATTTCTGCACGAACCAATGAACCGCGCCTTGCGCGCCGCCTCATCGATGCAGATTATCGAGGGCCTGACCGACGTCGAGATCGCCGAGGCTCACCGGTCCGCCGACGTTTTCGCAGAAGTCCAGGACATGACGGCTCCGCTCGGCGCTCTTTTGTCATTCTTACATTCGCTCGACTGGCTCGAACTGAATACGCGCGACAACAAGCTTCTGCTACAAGCCTTCCTGTCTGGTGTGTTTGGCGACCCGGTAAAAATTGTACTTGGAAAAGCCGATCCGCTTCAAAAGCACTATGGCTCCGAAAGAGCTCAGAACGATGCTAAAGCCTTCTCATCGATCCTTGCACAGTCACGCGCGCTGATAGCTGAGGAATACTTTCTCCACTGGCAGGTCGCCTTTCCCGGCGTCTGGTCTGATTGGGACAAAACAATTCTGACTGGCGGCTTTGATGCGATCATCGGTAACCCGCCGTGGGATCGCATCAAACTGCAAGAGGTCGAGTGGTTCGCTGCCCGCCGGCGCGAAATTGCGCTTGCTCAGCGGGCCGCCGAACGCAAAAAGATGGTCACCAAACTTGAGAAAGCCGGTGACCCGCTTGCCTTGGATTACTCAAAAGCCTCCGCTCGCGCCGAGGCTGGCATCCGAATGGCCCGCACTGATGGCGACTATCCTCTGCTTTCTGGAGGAGACGTAAACATCTATTCGCTGTTCGTTGAACGCGCCATGTCGCTTGTTAAGCCCGAAGGCATCGTCGGCTTACTCACACCATCGGGTATTGCATCCGATAAAACTGCCGCGCCGTTTTTTAAGGGCTTGTCAACCAGCGGCAAACTGAAAAGTTTGTTCGATTTCGAAAACCGGCGAACCCGGTATGACGCAAAGCCCTTCTTCCCCGACGTGGATAGTCGGTTTAAATTCTGTGCGACCATTGCAAGTCCTTCTCGGACATTTGCTGCCGCGCGGTGCGCCTTTTTCCTCCAAGATATTTGCGAACTGGAAGATCCTGAACGATGCTTCCCGCTTGCAGCACGCGACTTCGCGCGGGTTAATCCCAATACCGGCACTGCACCAATCTTCAAGACGCGGCGAGATGCGACTTTAACCACGAAAGTGTACGATCAGCTTCCGGTTCTTGTTGATCGGTCAACCGGAGGAGAAGTGAAGGCCTGGCCGCTCCGCTATTCGACCATGTTCCACATGACGAACGATTCCAGTCTGTTTCGAACGCGATTTGAATTGGAGGAGACGGAGGGGGCATACCCGTTCATCGGAAATCTGTACAAGGGCCCGAGCGGCGAGTGGCTACCTCTATATGAAGGTAAGATGGCTCAGGCATTCGATCATCGCGCAGCGAATGTTGTCGTGAATCCTAACAACCAGCATCGTCCGGCTCAGCCGGAAGCCGCAACTTTGAAACAGCATTCCGATCCTGCATGGCAGCCTGATCCTCAGTTTTGGGTGTCCGCGTCCGAATGCCCTTGGAACGGCAATGAAGGTTGGGTGCTTGGCTTCAAAGAGATTACGGCAGCGACAAACGAACGCACTTTCATCGCAGCAATTTTTCCAAGGGTGGCCTTTGGAAATAAGCTTCCTCTGTTGTTGCCGGAGGTACCCCAAAGCGATCGCCGGGAATATTTGCTTTGCGCCAACCTCAACAGTACCGTCTTTGATTTTGTAACGCGTCAAAAGGTGCAGGGTCAGACGCTAAATCTATTTATTGTGGAACAACTCCCCGTCGTCCCCTTCGACCATTACGCAGCGAACCGCTTTGGTAAAAAGTCAGCGGAGGAAATTGTACGCGAGGCAGTCTTAGAGTTGACTTACACTGCGAATGATATGACCCCGTTCGCGCTAGACCTTGGCCACGTCGATAGCATGGGTAAAGTTAAGCCTCCCTTCAAATGGGACGAAGTGCGCCGCATGCAGCTTCGCGCGAAACTTGATGCAATCTATTTTCTTTTATACGGCATCACCGAACGCGATGACGTGAGATACATCTACTCAACATTTCCAATCGTTGAACGTCAGGAAACCGCAACGCACGGTCGGTATCTTTCCCGCGATCTGTGCCTCGCGTGGCTAAGCGCCCTTAGCGCGGGCGATCCGGACGCAACAATCATATTGTGAGGGTGGATGGGCAAATCGTCGCCAAGTGTCTCAATTTTTGAGCAAACGCCTACTGGTCCCAAACATCTATTTCTACGCGTCGTCGAACTTTTATCGACCACTGGTTTGGAACGCTTCAGAGCCGCCGTAGCCTACGCCCGATGGGACGGTATCGGCTTAATTGCACCCCAGATCGAAAAGTTACTGGGTGATGGTGGGGAATTCCAATCGATCTATGGCGTCGCGAACGGCATCACAACGGCAGATAGTTTGCTGTACGGTCTCTACCTTCAGGAGTTGTACAGCACACACACCTACGCAGGAGCTATCGAGGACAAGTACGCTAATTCCATTTTTCATCCTAAATTCTTCGAGTTTAGATTTCCGGAAACCACGGTTGTTATCCTCGGATCGGCCAATCTGACGGGAGGCGGATTTGTCCGTAACACCGAACTCGGTGTTGAGGTTTGCGCAAGGCGTGGTGACGCCTTCGAAAAACAGGCCGAAGCCGCCTGGAAATCGATGCGCGCAGGATCAGAGGAGTTGACTCTATCGTTAGTGCGTAAACTTCAGAAGCAAATGGAGTTGGCTTCCGAACTGGATAAAGGAGAAAGCCGATCGGACCAAAGCAAACCAAAGCTTGCCGCGATTGTAAAAGCGAGCCCTAAGCCGCTCTTCAAGAAGGTTCTCGCGCTAAAGGAGCCGGCAACGCGTTCAAAAATATTTTCGAAGATGGACACACTGAGTGTCCGCCCAAAACGGCTCTATCTTCAAATATTGAAATATGAAACTGGCGGCCAGGGAAACAGCAAAAACCAAGGGTATCAGATTCAGCTTCCAGTCGGGACGCTGGCGACATTCTTTGGCGTTGGGCAAAATGAAAGCAAAGAGGCGACTTTTCGTTTTCCAAATGAGATGGTGAAAGTTCACCTTACCCATTTTGGAAATAATACGCACCGTCTTCGCCTTCGACCTTTGCAAAGTATCGCGCGCCCCGCCGTCGTAATCTTTGAGCGAGTTGGTTCTAACGACTACAAATGTTCAATCGTTCCTGCTAAGGACTACGTGAGAACGTTAGCCCGCAAATGCAAAGAACAAACAAGGACGGGCGCACGAAAATGGGGATTGGAATAGCGGCTTTCCGAGCGAAACTATCCCGAGCCTAGGATCGTCGCGTCACGATCTTTCACAGCATCGAGCTTGTCCTGTTCCTCGCGGGCAAAGTTCTTGGCTTGCTCCAGCGCCTCAGCCGTACGCATACGACGACGAGGACCGCCTGATTGACGCATGCGCGCGGGCACGGCGAGCTCTATGATGGCGTTGCGTGAAGGTCAGGCGGCCTGCTGACCGGCGGGCTTGTCGGCTTGGCGCAGGAGCTTCCATTCCCAGGGCAGCAGTTCGTGCAGACGCGACGCGGGAAGATCGGCGATACGGGCGAGGACGTCGGCGAGCCAGGCCTTGGGATCGACGTCGTTGAGGCGACAGGTCGTGATCATCGTCAGCATGATGGCGGCACGGTCGGCGCCACGCTGGCTGCCGGCGAAGGTCCAGTTGCGCCTTCCCAATGCGATGCCCCTCAATGCGCGCTCAGCGCAATTGTTGGTCAAGCAGATCATCGCAGCGCCTTCAACACCGCCGACACCAGCGAGGGCGGCGCCGACCCGCAAATCCTGATCCGTCCGCTCCCCGTCAATTCCACCACGATCACTTCACCGGACGGTGCCGCTTCCTTGATCGGCTCCGCTTCCATCGCCGCTTTCACAAAGCCCTGGTCAGCAAGGTCCTGGCGAAGCCGGCGCCGCCAGGTGTAAATCAGCCCCGTCGAAATGTCGTGATCCCGCGCAACCTGCGCCACACACGATCCCGGCGCAAAGGCCTCCGCAACGATCCGGCACCGTTCATCCTCGCTCCAATTAAGCTCGCTCTTAAACACGTGCTTATGAGTGCTCAATCCGCCTCTCAAAACAAGGCGGCCTTCATCGTGGGCGTACAGTGGGCTGTGCCATGACGCATGTCCTACTTCGTTTCGGGAAGCGGCCCCATCGCGACGATAGGAAGAAAGGTCGCGACGGTCGAGGATGCGCTTAGGAGCGCCCGAAACATGACCGGAGATAAAATGACAGCCGTTGCGACCAGGGATCACCTAGGCAACATGATAGACGGGAGCGATTTGCTCGCGTGCATCGACGGCGAGAAGGTACTTTCTAATGATTTTACAAGCGCACTGCCAGAGCTGGGTCTCGCAGGGAACGCGCTTTTATCGCTCTCGTGCTTAGATAACCGGTCGCGGGGGGCGAGTTCGATTGGCTATTCGGCATCGCCCTTTCCTAGCGAGGTCGTTGTGTTCGCAGCAACTTCAGCACAGAGCCCCCAGCAAAGGTTTATCGCGCCGTAGAGAAAGAGTTCCCAGAATTGTCTGGCGGATAACGAGTAGTTCGAAGGCTCTACCTGATCTACAGAACTAATGTACAGCGGATACATGACGATGACACCGACCGCCATTGCGCCAAAGAAAACAATCCTGCCTCGTAGGCGCAATTTGGTGCGGACGTGGGGCGAAATCATGCCGCCGATAATCATTCCCACGATAAAGCAAATAACGCCGACACCCCTGAAATATGCTTCCCAAAAAAGACGTAACGGAAGCCCTACAACGTTAAAAATAAGTACAGCGATTCCGGCTAGGCGCAAAAGCCATCCGCCTTTTGGCTTCGACGCGCTTGTCATCATCTACGGTCCGCTGGTGCATAAATCACTATAGGTGCAGCTACTACGAATGCTCGTACGGCGTCATTGCTGAATACGGCAACCTGAAGCTCGACAGGTTCGACGTCTGACGCTGTGATCGAGAAGATCGTATCTGCAAAATTTGTGCGTTTCTGCGAAACAGCCGCTACTCTAGCCTTCAGGATCCTCTCCGGAATCCATTCTTGATCCTTTATATTCAGATCGTTGATGCTAGACGCAGCCAGTCCCACCGTTTCTCGATCCTTCAACTGGTCCGTAACATTCTCCAGCAACCGTGGCGGCATCTCGATCGCGACGAGAAATCTATCGCTAGTCTCGCCACTAATTCCGAGAGTAATAGTGCCATCCTTCCAGGAGGAAGAGAGCCGCAGCTGTTCGCTTATGATTTTGCCAGCTTTCTCTTTGAGAACATCGATAACATTGTCCAGAGGAGACTTTTCAGGGGCACGATTTTTTCTGACAAACGCGCTGGCAGGCAGCCTATTCCGTTCTGAAGTGTTAATGAACTGGATGTGAGCTGCATCAAGAACATCAATTTCTTCGTGTACCAAAAAGAGCGGTGGCTCAGCGCAATAGCATTCACCCTTGGGCAAATTGACTAAGGCAAGTCCGACAGGCTCCCATTTGAAACTCAACGCATTCTGCTGATTAACATTGCAAACCGAATTTCGTATTCGGTGAGTTGTCCCGGTCGGCGGGTCCAAAAATGAATACGAGAAAAATGCAACGTCGGTCCGGTTGATCGGGCCAGGGTTCTCGACGTAATGCTTCGCGGCGTGTTGGGCTGCCAGTTGAGAAGCGTCAGGTCGCTTGCAGCGTTCAAGCTGCATCGCGGATAGCGGACCGAGTCCAACGAATCCCGCGATTAACAGCCCGAGCATCATTTTGACGACTGTTAGAGATTCGCTCATTCCCGGCCCCCGTTTTTTTCAACCTAACATAGAAAATGGCCTCCTACGAGGCCATTTGGGTGGGTTCAATTTGTCGATCGGTAGTCTAATTGCCACCACCAGGCAGAGACCGCTATCAACGCCGCAACTGTCAAGTATAGGCCAAGTATTTCCTTGACCGGATATTCGAAGGCCGTCGGCGCGGTAATGGTACCGGCGGCGAGGCACACTACGACGGGCACTCTCCAACTTTCCTTCTGCTGTCGGCTAATTCCTATAACCCCTCCAATCACCAAACCAGCGGCGAACACATAGGGCCAAGGAGCAGGAAACTGTCCTGCTATCGCGCAAGCTGACGCAAAAACCGAAACTAAGACAGCATATACCACGATCTTTTGCACGTGTACCTCCCAACGTTGCAATCTGGTAGTATTATGCCGTGCTTTCACCCGAGATCTACTTGCGAGCCCCCAACATTCGTTGTCCAGATTGTAGATAACGCAAACCCAAGAATCGAGTTCCGAGTTCGAGGAAGGTGGGCCGTCCTAGCAAACCATATTCCTGGCGAGGTAGCGGGACCTCATCGATATCGCAGATGCCCGAGGCCGATCCCCATAGTCCGTGCCTTCTGTCTTAGTGAGCCTTCCGATCGCTTCATCAGCTTCGCTAGCTTGGATACAGGGGTTCTCGCTTTGAGTGATAGCAGGATCATGCTCATCGGCAAGCGAACGGAAGAGCTGGTCCCGCAGAGCTGGTCCCGCTTGTCTGAACAGACTTTCCGCGTCGATAAGTGGAGCCTCTGCCGAGATTAGGCCGCCACGCGGAGCGGCGGAAGGTTGAAGTAGG
>NZ_JADPKQ010000521.1:0-17446 GCF_023074015.1 Bradyrhizobium sp. 142 | reverse complement strand
TCACCACAAACTCAAACCCAAAGCCTCCCATTGCCGCGACCGCAGTGGCAATCTCACCGACAAAACCCGCAGAAATCGAATGGGTCACAAGCTCTCAGGGTGACGGTGATGGGTTGGTGCTTGTTGCAAATCTACGTCCAATTCAGCCAGACGCGCCTTCGCGTTCTCGCGGCGCGTTTCGCCCGAGCTTTGCTTCGTCGCTTCGCCCTCTCAAAGCCAAGAGGGCGCAGGGAAGACCGGTGCCGGCTGGCACCCGCGGTCCGCTGCGCGAAAAGCACACGCAGAAAAACCGCACAGCAGCATACAGGTGTCGCCGAATACTCGGCCTTCCCTGCGCAGTGGAAAATAAATACGCGCATGGATTTGGGGAGACCGGTATGGAGATTGTAAGCCATTGATCATCCGAAAGTTCTCGTCCCATAATGCCATACGCATCCATCGGCATGCGCGGACACCATCGCGACACTTCGCGAGAACGGGGACACGATCATGGCCCGTAAAATCAGCTTCAGCCCACTCGAAAGCCGCAGTGCTCGCCTGCGTCTGAAAGCCCGCCGCAGACCTTACAGCGGCCCGTCATTGGCGCGCGGCATTTCGCTGATGTACCGCCGCAACAAGACGAACGGCACGTGGGTGCTCAAGGCCAGCAACGGCCATGGCGCCTACTGGACCAACGGCTTTGCGCTGGCGGACGACTTCGAGGACAGCAATGGCAAAAGCGTGCTGACGTTCTACGAGGCGCAGGACGCTGCGAAGAAGCTGGCCCGTGGCGAGAACGGCGGCGCCGGCACCGCGCCGATCACGGTTGATACCGCCCTCGATGATTACAAGCGCGATCTCGAAGCCCGCGCTGCTAACCCTTACAATGCCGAATGGCCGCGCCTGCATCTCACACCTGTGCTGCTGGCAAAGCCGGTGCAGCTGCTCACCGCCACAGAGCTGAAGAAATGGCGCGACGGCCTGCTCGGCAAAATCGTGCCCGCCACGATTAACCGGCTCTGCCGCTGTCTGTGCGCAGCGTTGGAGCAGGCGTCGCAGCACGATGAGCGCATCCAGAACAAGGCATGGGAGGTCGGGCTTGCTGGTTTGCCGGACGCGCAAGAGGCGCGCAACGTGATCATCTCCGACGAGGAGGTGCGCGAATTCATCCGCCTCGCCTATATCCATGATGAGAAGTTCGGGCTGCTCAGTGATGTCCTGGCGGTCACTGGCGCAAGGCCATCGCAAGCCGTGCGCCTGCTGGTCGAGGATTTGCAGGATCACCCGGTGCGCCCGAAAGTAATGATGCCGAAGTCGGCCAAGGGCGGCGGCCGAAACCGCAGCCAGAAGAAGCATGAGCGCTATTCGGTGCCGATCACGCCGGCGCTGTCGGCCAAGCTGAAGGAAGCGGCCAAGGGCCGCGCCGACGATGCGCCGCTGCTCATGCAAAGCGACGGCCGCCCTTGGGACAAAAATCCCGGCCAGAACTATCATCGCGACGTAGACAAGGTCGTCACCGCCATCGGGCGCGCTCCTGCGGTCGTGACGATGTACGCGCTGAGGCACAGCAGCATCGTGCGAATGTTGCTGTCCAACATTCCGATCCGGGTGGTGGCGTCGCTGCACAACACCAGCGTCGCGATGATCGAAAAGCATTATTCGCGATACATCGTCGAGCACAGCGACGACATCTCTCGCAGGGCGTTGCTACAGGATGAGTTACCGACCGGCGAAAACGTCGTCGTGTTGGCATCCTGACAACCAGATCAGAGGCTGGCATTAGGTCGCGTGCACGTGCTTTTTATTCGCATCGATTAGCGCGCGCAGATTACGAGGTGCCCGTCGCGCCAAAAGCTCGAATGTCCGCCAACTGCTCGAGGCATCTCGCGAAAGTTACAGACAGGTTTCATCGGCTTACTGACAGCTTCCTGCCCTTGCACTTGATGACAACCGCGAACCTTGCTCTATTAATACAGCTCCTAAAGACATGAGGTCATGTGACCTCACCTGACTGTCAGGAGCTTATTCATGCACTCTCCGGTACAAACAAACGCACGGGATAACGCCGACGCCTACAGCGTTGACGAATTCTGCGCGCGTCACCGCATCAGCTCGCAGCTCTTTTACAAGTTGAAGCCGGCTGGCCTGATGCCCACGACCTTCAAGGTCGGCACGCGCGTCCTGATCTCGCGTGAGGCTGCTGCGGCATGGCGTCGTGCGCGTGAGGCCGCGTCGCAGATGGCCGAGAGCGCCGCGTAGTCGCAGAAAAGGCGGCCCGCCACAGGCCGCCTCCATCTCTCTCGCACGGAATTTTAGAATGCTTTTCGTTGATAGCAGCGCGCCCGCGTGCGCGCAAGCAGGCCGCGTTCTTTCCGAACGGATGGGAGAACGCTGGTCATGAACACGCACGCACAAATCCAAAAGCAGCAGCTTCAGGCAGCCGCCTATGTCGCCATGGCGCTGCCGGTCATTCCGCTCGCCAAGAGCGCGGATGATCTCCGGGCTTGGTGGAACGAGGAGCAGCAGCACAGGGATAAATATGGTCTCACTGCGACCCAAACTCAAACCTTGATCGAAGCCTGCAAGGACCACGTCCGCAGCCTCGGCGAAACGGGCGAGGTGCTGCCATGAACGCGCACACGCAACTCCTCGAAGCCGATGCCGATGTGATCAGCGCGTTCCTCTACATCCTGTTCGCGCCGGATTTTGTGCATGCATTCCCCGATGCATGGATCGAGGTCGTCTTCATCCGGCCCGACGGAAAACTCATCTGGAGCTTTTTCTCTGTGCACGATCTCGAGCCGGTCGTCGGTTGCGTTCTGCACATGAACGGCGGGGGCTGGAATTGCTATGTGGGTGCCGCCTTGCGTCACGGTGAGAAGCCGAGGAAGGGGCGAGCCGGAAAAGAGCACTTCTGCGCCGCCTCTCACGTCTGGGCCGATTGCGATGACCACGGGTGCTTTGAGCGCGCGGTCGACATCAGCAAGCGCGAGCAGATCAACCCGTCGATGGTGCACATCACCGGCACCACGCCGCACACACGCGCCCAGATTTGGATCAAGAGCGCCGAGCCCATCACCGATCTTGCAAAGCTGGAGACCGCAACCACCGCGCTGCGCGACGCTTTCGGCAGCGACAGTGTACAGAATGCCGACCGCATCATGCGCATTCCGGGCACGGTCAATTTTCCGCCGCGCAACAAGATTGAGCGGGGTTACATTATCGAACTGACGACGTTGCAGTCTGCTCGGGATGCGCCGGCCTATTCGGTCGAGGCGTTGTGCGACCTGCGCAAGGCTAAGTCAGAAGGGACGAACCCCACTGTCGGCCCGCACTTCGCTGCCACTGCGACCGGGCAGAGCGACGCCGATACCAATTTCTTCGAGCGGTATGCGGACGAGCAGCACAGACAGGCTGGTCGCCTGACCGATGGCGACATGCAGGCCCTGCTTGAGAAGCACCAGAATGGCGATGGGCAAGGCTGGCACAACGATTTGCGCGCGGTCACTTGGGAACTCCTCGTGCGCGGGTATGACCCGTTTGGCATTCAGATGATCATCGGCAGTGCCTGCAAGAAGGGGTTTGATGACCCCGACATCGGGCAGCTCGTCAACAAAAGGTGGGATGAGTTCCAGGCGCAGAGGCGGGAGGTGGAGCGCAGCGAAGTCGAAGAACGCGTGGCAAAGGCCAAGGTGTCGAGCGCACTGGCGCTGACCTACTACAACGAGCTGAACGAGCTGCCGCCGAAATTCTGGATCATGAAGTTCGTGCTGGCCCACGGCGAGACCTCGAATTGGTTCGGCCCGCCCGGCGTCGGCAAGTCGGTGCTGATGACCGATCTGGCATTCCATGTCGCATGGGGTTGCGATTGGCGCGGCTACCGCTCGAAGGAGCGCTGCGGCGTCGTCTACATTGCGCTGGAGCGCGGCGGCCTGGTCAAGCGTCGCCTGTCGGCCTACATGCGAAAGTATGGCGCGCCAGATCTGCCGATTGCTGTTGCCTCCAACGTCGTCGATCTGAAGAACAAGGGCTGCGTCAAGCTGATCGTCGATACGATCCGCGAAGCCGAAACCCGCTTCGACTGCAAGGTTGGTCTGATCGTCATCGACACGATCAGCAAAGGCATCGCCGCCGGCGGTGGCGACGAGGACAAAGCGAAAGACGTGAACGTCGTGCTCGCCAACCTGCGCCGCGTGGAGGAGTTGACGAACGTCCACATCGCCTGCGTGGGCCACACGGGCAAGGACGAGGATCGTGGGCACCGTGGCTCCAACGCGAACCTCGGCGATGTTGACTTGATGGTCAAGATCAGCGGCGGCGACGCGGTCAAGACGGCCACCGTCATCAAGATCAATGACGGCTCCGAAGGCCCGCTCACACACTACAAGATCGAAAGCGCGCTGCTGGGCACCGATGAGGACGGCGACCCCATCACCACCGCCGTCATCTCGGACGATGCCGCCGAGGCCGCCCAAGAGGCCAAGGTCAAGAAAGGGCTGAGCGGTGCCCAGCGCCGGGCCATGGAGCTGCTGACCCGCTGCATCAATGACAACGGACGGCCGCCGCCGCCGTCGCAGGAATTCCCACAGAACGTCCGGGTCGTGTTGCTGGAGGAGTGGCACAACGCATGCGAGCGCGGCGGGCTGTCGTCGGCCAAGGAGGAAGACGACCGGGATCGTGCGTTCCGGCGAGCCAAGGATGATCTGCAAACCTTCAACCGGATCGCCTGCCTTGATGGGCTGGTCTGGCTGGTGCGGGACGATGGCTGAGCAGAGCGCGGACAGCGGACAGAAGCGGACAATGTCCGGTCTTGTCTGCTTGTCCGTTTCCGGACGGACACGGACACACCCCTATAGGGGTGTCCGTCTGTCCGGAGGACCGCAGGGAGGTCGAGTTCAATTCGTTGATCGCCGCGCCGGCCCGGCCGCATTGGCTGACCACATGGCGACAAGCCGGAGAATTCGGCCGTTACCCTTCTTCGAGCGTGGACCAAGGGAACAAGGAGGTTCGGACATGGTGCCCTGATCTTATCTGCGGCGGACGTTAGGTCCGAGAAACAAGCCAACGCGTGAACATGAAACGGACAGACAATGACTGAAATTCAAAGCGACCACCGCGCCACCGGCATCACCGAGCAGCCGGAGAACGCTTCAACGCGCCAGAAGCGCGCGCTCGCCTGCTGAGTCGATGCGTGATGCGTTCCAAGCTCGGCCGAAGCTCCGAGACATCAAGAGCGTGCTTCCGGACATCTATCAGATCGCCTTTCTGGCTTATGACCTCGACGAGGAGTCCGCTGGGTTCTCCCAGAAAGACGAACTGGAGACGGCCTCGGCCTACTGGGAATACCTGAAGCTCGCGGGTGAGGACTGCGGTGATCGGGCGAATGAGCTGGAGCTTGCGATCAAAACGTTGACGGCGATCCTCGCAGCCAAGCCCAACGCCTAGCAGTCGAAGGCAGCACGTAGCGGCGCCCGCCGGTCAGACCGACCGGCGGGACAGAGACTAGAAGGTTCTTCCTACAAGGGGGCCGATGCGGGTCGCGCTCGCGCGCCCGGTATAGCTAGGGTTAGGTTTTTCGAAGGGGGTTGTTCTTTATGTCCGCCACTTCTCACAGTTGCAAGCCATGCGGATAACGATGTTTGATGAGGCGCAGTGATGACAGACGAACAGACAGCTCTCGCAGCCGACCTTGACCGGTTGTCCGCTGATGCGGCCCGGCTTGCGGACCGCTTCCGTCGGCTCAGCAAGGCTGGCGATGCCGTCCCTTCGCCGAGAAACGGGCCAACGTATGGATCATCGATACAGCGCGGCTCCTCGCGTACATCGAGAAGCATCGCGGCGGCTTGCCGGCGCGCGTCAAAGCAGAGAACCGACTGAAGGAATTCTGGCCGAAGTGGTCAGAGCCGCAGGAGCTGCGCCCGGATATGAAATGAGCCAAGCTCGAAACCTCAGCTATGACCGGTAAACCGGACTTGATCTCCCAAAGCCTCTGACCGCGGCTTTTGACCACCCGAAGCGGTCCTTCAAAGCACCTCACAATCCCAGGACAAAAAGTGGTAGGGTGTTCCTCCCAATAGGCGCGTCCTTACAGGAGGGGACATATGCGACGGCGGGACTTCATCCGGCTTGTCGGACTATCACCCGCTTTGCCGCTAATGGTGCGCGCGCAGCAGGGTGCGATGAGCGGCAGAGTGGCGAAGATTGGGGTGCTTTGGCATGCGGGCAGCGCCGAGGAAGAGAAGGTCTATCTGGATATCCTAACCAAGGCATTCAATAATCTTGGTTACGTCGAAGGCAAGAACGTTGTATTCTTGCATCGGTTTCCCGCCGAGCAGCTGGAGCGATTTCGCAGCCTTGCCAGAGAGCTGGTCGAAAGTAGTGCCGATGTCATCGTTGCGATAACGGCGCCGGGAGCCGTCGTACTAAAGCAGACCACGAGCACAATACCCGTTGTCTTCGCTATCGTGCCAGACCCGGTCGGCACCGCACTTGTTGCTAGTCTGGCGCATCCTGGCGGAAATCTGAACCGGATTATCTGTTATTGCAACCGATCTCTCCGGCAAACGTCTCAGTCTTTTGAAGGAAGCTGTCCCAAGTCTGAGCCGCGTGGCGCTTCTCATAGATCGGTCGATGGACCCGAATACTTCAAAACACAATGTCTCAACGTACTCGAACGCCGCTGAGGCCATAGGTGTTGTCCTGCATCCGTTCGAAGTGGCAACGCCGGAGGCAATCGATGGGGCATTTTCGGCTGCTGCTGCCGACGGATGCGATGGCGCGATTGTGGTCGGATCGATGCTCGCGAACGAGGGACCGCGGGTTGGAGCATCAGCGCTGGCGCACCGAATAGCGGGGGTATCGATATGGGCTGAAAAGGTGCGCTTTGGACTGCTAATGTCGTATGGGCAAGATGTATCCGAAGTTCTCGTCAAGACAGCTGGCTACGTCGATAAAATTCTGAAGGGCGCAAAACCGGCTGATCTTCCCGTTGAACAGCCCACGCGCTTGAAGCTGGTGATCAACCTCAAGGTCGCGAATGCCCTCGGCCTGACCATACCGCCGACATTGCTTGCCAGCGCCGACGAGGTGATAGAATAGCACCTTCACGCGAGGCATGAGTCCGGAGTTGATCCATCCCAGACATCATTGCCCAATAGACATGCCCAAGGTCCGGCCATAGGCTTTCTGCTGATACTTCGGTGCGGATGAGCTGAGCCGTTCCGCGATCTTTTCTATGGCCTAACGGAAGGCAGGACAATGGCTGAACTTATTAAGGTTGGCGCAATGCAATTACGGTTTTTGCGCACCAAGTATGATACCAGCGGGGCGCTTGATATGTTTGAGGTATTGATCCCGCCAAACTCCCGTATGCCGGTGCCGCACCATCACCGTGACTGGGAAGAAACGATCTATGGTCTTGAGGGCGTCATCACTTGGACCGTCGCCGGCAAGCGTATCGAGATCAACCCCGGAGACGATCTCTTCATTCCGCGCGGTGTTGTCCACGGGTTCGTCAACGAGACGCAGGCGATTGCGAAAATGCTTTGCGTTCTCACGCCAGGCATTCTCGGGCCGGAATTCTTCCGGGAAATGGCCGTAGCCATCGGCGGCCCTGCGCCTCCTGATCCTGCCCGGATGGGCGAGATCATGAAACGCCACGGCCTGATACCCGCGCCATCTTAATTAAGTGGGCTGGCTGCATGCGCGCTTTGCTTGCGAACCGAGTTATTTCAGAATGTCGCTTGTTGGCCCCGTAGCGGAAGTGCTCGCACGCACCTGCAAGCCCAGCTCTTAAGAGCAAAGCGGACATCGCCTGCCGCTCCAGCGCTCAAAAATCCCGCCAAATCTGGAGCGCACCACAAGTAACTGCATCGGATGTGGAGCGCTCCACGCGCCAAGCCTACGCAAATCACTTTGCTCGGCTTAGACTCGCTGCATGAAAAACCCCTTCCGAAAAGCTCCCATGCAGCAACTCGAAACCACTATCGCCTCGCTCACCAAGCGCGGCGAACAGCTCGTCGCCAAGCGTGTTTCGGCGCAAGTGGCGCTGGAACAGGCAATTCAGGGGCGCCGGGACGCGCTCCTATCGGGCGAACCTCGAAGATCACCGGGAACTCGACAAACAGCAGGCTGGCGTCATCGCGGCAACCTCGAACCTCGCCGGCATCGACGACGCCCTCGCTGTTCTTGCACACCAGAAAGCGGAAGCCGAGCGCCAGCTCGCCGCTCAACGCGAGCGCATCAAGCGTGCTGCGGCGGCTGACAAGCTGAGCAAGCAGGTCGCCGGCATCGAGGCTGCGTTGCCGGCTTACCTTGAGCAATCGCGCGCTCTTGCTGAAGCGCTGTCCGAGATCCGCCACTGGCATTTTGAGAGCGGCCAGATGGCGGGCTTTCTTCAGAACACCATGGGTCAGATCGAAGTTGCTGCCAACTTCACGCTGCCCGAGCTGAAGGCGATGCCCGGCGCTATCCGCGACGGTCGTCAGACGATCCCGGACGCGCCCCTGCCGGTTGAAGTGACCGAGCCGGAGGTGGAGATGCAGATTGCGTCGCAGGGTGTGTTGGGCAAGAGCGCCCCGCACATCGAGCCGGACCCGGTGCTTCGCGCAGCCAATTTCACCGTGATCGACCGCAGCGCTGAAGCGCGGACGATCCCGATTGACGTGCCTCGCTCATGAAGGCAAACGGCCCGATGGTCGCCCGCACCGTGCCAAAACTAGGCCAATCGCTCTTTGAAGTTCGTGCGCGGATGTTAGCCCGCCAGCGCATGCACGCCCAAATGTCCAAGTGCATCAATGAATAGCAGTTCCCGACGGCCGAAGGTGGATGCCGCGTTGCTTCCTTGCGTGGCGGCGGTCGCGTCGGTGGAAGCGGCCAGCTCATCTCGTCTGGTGAGCTGGCCGCAGGAGTATTCGAGCATGTCCCACAAGATCACAGACCGAGAGACCGAGCCTGACGAGTACATCACCATGCTCGCCTCGCTCGGCCGTACTGAGGAGCGCGATCACCGGTTGGCGGTCCACGAAGCCGGCCATGCCGTCTGTGCGCGCCTCCTCGGTCATGCGTTGGGCGGAGCTACCGTCGATCCAGGACCAGGGTACGGAGGTCTCGTTTGGCGTGAGCGGTACGTTCCAGCGTCCCCGGAAGTGCGCGGCGATGCGTCCGACGTTCGCGAATGTTTTTCTCCATTGATGCCAAAGGCTGGCGAAGATCACAGCGCGTTCGCCGACATCTACGGCAACACCTACATCCGCATTCTTGAATTACTGTCTGGCAGAGCTGCCGAGCGTATGCTGATCGATGGCGAGCCTGCGTGGCCGGCGGATGACCTCCGGCAGGCCCGCGAACTGGCCCTGCTGTTCTGTAAGAGCGAGCAGGCAATCGAGACGTTTATTGCGCATTGCGATGTTGCCGCGCGTGATTTGCTGATGCCGTATGGCGATGTCGTGATGGTGCTGTCCACGGTGCTGCGCACCAAGCGGACGCTCAATGGCCGCGAGATCGATCAGATCATTCTGGAGGTGGAAACGCGCAAGGCGATGGCGATTGAGCATCAGCGCCGGGCCGAATGGCGCAAGAGCGAGCTAGAGGCGGCTCGTTTTCGGGCCGAATGTGAGCCGTTTCCCGCTGCACGGCTGCGAACTATTTCTCACGATCAGGCGTCCTAATCAGCGACGCTTGTGATCTGAAGGCGCGGCGGATGTAACCGGCCTGATGATCTCTAATGGCCCCGGCGTACTTCGTACGCCGGGGCCATTTCCTTTTGGCTTAGTTCTGGCCCTTAGTTACCGCTGATGACCCAGACCGATACCGAGCGCGAGCGCCTTCTGTCTCAGCGAGCCCTCCGACCGCTTCATCAGTTTCGAAAGTTTGGCGACAGGGGTGCGAGCCTTGGAATGCGCTTTGATCAGTTTAACGTCTTCATTCGTGTATTCTTTGCGTTTGGTCTTAGTCGTTTTAGCCACTGATGCTCTCCGAGCCGATTAATGGGGGTGCGTAATAGCACGCCGAACTGCATCATCAAGACCAGTCCGAGATCTGATGCCTTACGGTGAATATCGTGATGGTGCTGTCCATCGTGTTGCGGATCAAACGCACGCTGGATGGTGTTGAGATCGACAAGATCATCTCGGATGTGGAGACTGAAAAGGCGTTGGCGGCCGAGCACAGGCAGCGGGCTGACCGGCGCAAGGCTGAGCTGGGGGCCAAGTCATTCTCGGCGGATGTACTCGAACCAGCGATGCCAAGACCCTCGGAGCTACGTCTCCGGGGGTCTATTTTGTGTCTACCCGACGGTCTCCTTTGCTCCTTCGATCTCGGCTGGAACTTGTACTTCCACATTGCAACGATGGTGAACGCCTGTTCAATAAAGTTTCGCGGCTGTTCCCGGAACGGCGACATTTGCTACGCGTTTTGCCAATCGTAACCAGCGAAGGGAGAAGCACAATGAGGAAGGTTTGTTACGTCCTTGCCGCAGTGACGGCACTCAGTGTGGCAGCACCGACGCTCGCCAGTGCTCAGGAGTTCGGTTTCCGGATCGGCGGCGACCACGGATACTACCGCGACAGGGACTACGGATATGACCGTGGCTATGATCGCGGATGGCACCGCGGCTGGTACAACCATGATCGAGACCGCACGGTAGTTATTAGGCGTCACCATCATTGGGACTACGACGATTAAGGAAGACGATTAAGGAAAATGGCCCCGACATTCGGGGCCATTTTTTTGCTTGCGCGGTCAACCGCGAAGGGCCCGACATGTCCGCCAAAGATTACGCCGATGATCTCCGCGCAACTGTGCACTACGCGCTGGAGACAACCCGTGCCGTCGCGGTCTGTCCGTTCCACACCGAAGTCACCATCCGCGTAGGCGACGATGCAGCCGAAAGCCACGCCTTCGAGCGCGCCAAGAGGACCGTTAGGAGCGATGGCACGAATTGGGAGACGCAAGACCTCAGGCAAGAAATCGCACGCCAGCTCAGCAGAGCGGCGGACGGAGAGTGTCCACGCTGCGCAAAACATTGACCCGCGCCGGGCAGCGCATCAAATGCATCCCCTCAATCGAGAAGTTCAACAGTAATCCTATCGTTCGCCTTAGCGCACAGTTCCAGAATTAACTTGCAACACGAACATCAATCTTAATTCCAGACCGTGATTGCGGACGCGCTCCAGAGGATTAGGTTTGCGCACACCGGACATTGCCCTTGTCCGGTCCACCCCAGCGAAGTCGCCGCATCATCATACTCGGTGCAGCGACTTCGTCACTGGATAGTCGCGCGAGCTTCATTTGAGAGAGCAGCCGGACCACAAAACGCTTGATCTCATCGAGATGCGTCGCCAACTTACGGCGCTCCGTTCGAAACACTCGGGCAATCTTCCAATTACATCGCTGTTGAACCGCTTCCTCGTGAAAGTCGCATTTCTGGCGGAGCCAACAGACCTCGCGCACGAGCGGTATCTTCGCTCGGAATTCGAACGAACGCTGACGAAGGTCAAAGAGATTGCTGCGCGGGCGAAATCTGACCGAGCGGCACGTCCACGTGCTGTTTTGCACCCGATTGGCCGGTTACTTGCTACGGACCTTGCGAGCCTCCCGTAGTATTGCCAATGTCGGATGCGAACCCGCTTTAGCACTGCCCTAACGAACTTCAGTCACACTAAATCTGGCCGGTCTCAGTAACGCCGGGCGGTTTATCTCTACCCGCGCTCAATATCGATGCGGGACATGAGCCGAGGGTTTGGGCTGTAGATCGTTGGCGCTGCTCAAGGTCGCTCGACGACTACTTCTTTCGCGCCATTCGCCTCGACCCAGCGTAGCGGCCGAATTCGGCAGCTATCTTCGTTGCGCTAACTCCCTGCCGGGCCAACCTGACCAATCGCCGGATTTCCTGCTCGGCCCATTGCTTTGGCTTCGGTGCTTTCATGGTGCGGCGCTCAAAACCTGCCGAACCCACCTAACCCGTACGCCTGGTTGCCAACGCTTTGGGAAATTTACGGGTGGTGCCTGCCCGCCACGAGGCTCAGCGGTGCGGCGGCTGGGGTGCTCGGGAGATGGGCGTGCGCGGCGTCCCGATTATTGCGCGAACGCGCTCGCCATCCCGACGCACCATCAGCCGGTAACGTCGTGCTTGATTTCGTGGACCCACGGCGGGCCGGACGGTGGCCGGACTACCCTCGACGGCTGGCACGGTTCGATGAAGCCGGACGGACGCCGCACGATCATGAGCGATTGTGATCGAAGTGCAACGGCTGGGTCATTATCGCCTGTTCAGTTTTCTCGCAAATGGTCATCCGCGCCCATCAACTGATAGTAAAGCTCGATGGCTTCGATATTGACGTTCCTGTTTTGTTGAATTGCATTGTGCCAGATCATCGCGCTGCCATCTGGGGCAGCACCCATGGTGATGGGCGATCCTTCGTCTAAACAGTTGTACCGCAATCGAATTGTGATCGAAGAAGGTTTTATCCCTCCACGAATGTTGTTGAGGAGCAAGCTATAGTCGCTTGCAGGTATGAACACCTCAAAAATGATTGACACGGAAAACTGTAATCGTCGCCTTTCATCGCCTCAAAGTATGTCATCGCGTTGAGAGAAGGTCCGCGCACGTCGGATGCAGGATGGACGGTCAGATTGGCGGAAATCTCGTTCGGCTTGTTCCCCCGGATGGAGGCATATGCCGAATTTTCAAGGACTTCGCCGGTTTCCAGCTTGAGATTATCATGTCCCGCGACCTGAAGTGTGAAGCTCAACCAGTGCGTCGTTTCAGTCTGGTCGTCACCGAACGTGGTCCGGGTAGACATGCCAAGGCCCGTAGGTATCATTTTCAACAACATGCGCGCCCCTCGCATCAATTCGCGAGGACTTGGCTCGCATGTAAAGCCGTCCTTATCAAGTGGCAGTCAATCGGCAGGGACTAAATGTTGTCGATGTTGGCGAGCAACCAGATTTTGAATGCCACCATTTTGGGTGTCCATTCCTCCAGCTTCGACGCCGCGCGCGCGATCATGAACGCGGCGCCAGCGCACTCAATCTGCATCGCTGGCTGACCGCCGTGCTTCAGCCAATCCCGCTCGCTGTTCAGTATCGAAATCCACTCTTTTTTGTCGAACCGCTCCAACGCTCTGGGGTGTTGCTTCAGCCAGCCGAACATGTGGTGGCCGGTGCGTTCGATCATCCCCTCTGCGGCTCCGGCCAGCGTGAGCGCCACGTCGAAGTCTCCTGCCTGCAAAGCATCTATGGCCGCATCAACTTGACGGCTCGCAGCCTTGTGCAGGGTCAAGAACAGCGATGCACCGATGTCGATCTTGAGCGGGGTCTCAGGTAGCGTCATCCAACCGTTCCTCCCGACCTGCATCGCGCCGCAGCCCTTTGCTCTGGGCCGCCATTCTTGGTTTAGGTCAATCCTCGGTCGCCGGATCGGCGAGGAGGTTGCGGTCCTTGCGATATTTCTCAATGGACCGTCGCAGCCGCCGCTTCTGCTCGGCGCGCGGCTGCTGACTGATGTCCGGGAACGCGGTCCTCACCACGCCCAAATCGGCGTCAGGCGAAAGCTTGTCCTCGTTGAGAGCGTACCACCAGACCTGGAAGACCTGTGCTGCGACCGGCAATCGCTTCTGTACCGTCATGTAGTCCCACCAGCCCACGAATAGCGCAACATCGTTGTTGATGTCGCTGAAGCTGGCGAGCAGTTGCTCGTCCGCGCGCGGAAGACCCTTGAGATCGAAACAATGCTTGAACGCATTCCAGTACTGGTTTCTCAGCTTACGGATCGCTTTGCGATCCATGTGCGGCTGATCCTTTAGAATGTGCATCGCGAACGGGTCTTCGCCGTGCACTTCCGCCAGTCCCTCAACGATTTCGCCGCCGCCACAAGCTAAGCACTGAATTGAAATCGGGTCTTTCTCCCGCACGAACAGGTCGAGCGCCATCACCAACTGCGCCCTTGCCACCGCGATCTTCGCCAATGGTTGGGTCGGATTGTCGCTCTCATTCATCCTGCAATCTTGTCCTCTTTGTCCGCCCCACGCATCACGATCCTGAGCGCATCATCCGGCAACGGCCGTTGCAGCGCCCTAGCCTCAATCCATGGCGCTCGCATCCAGACATCGCGCTCCTTATCGGTCGTGAGGATCATCGGCATCGGCTTCGGATGGATCGGTTCAACCATGGCGTTCGGCGTAGTCGTCAGGAAACTATCGATAAGGTGCGGGCCTGAGACCGGCTTGAACTTGTGCCGCGATCACCGTTGAACGTGATCCAGATGCCAGCGAAGGCGAACAGCGGGCGGTCATCGTCAACCGCGAACCACACCACGTCCTTTTCATTGGTCTCAGGGTTCGGCTCCGGCGCGTATTCAGCAGAGCTGTTGACCGGGGCTAAGCATCGGTTGCAACCCATTCTGTAAATTGCCGAGGCGGCCTTTCATCACTGCCAAAATCGCCTCTTTGTTCTCGGTGCCCTTGTCCCAGACGTAGCCATGGGCGAGGCTAATTACGATGCCGCTGCTAAGGTGCAGCAGGAAGCCACCCGGTATGATGGTGATCAGCAGAAGAGTAGCGCCGCCGCGCGTCAGCCCTTTCAATGCTGGCGCAATTAAATCTTGGAGATCATCTTGCTCAGATTTCCTAATCAGGAAATAGGCTCGCCCGAGGGCGATTAAACTAACCAACGGGGCCACCACGTTGGCGTAGACAATGCCGCTGCATTCAGTCGCCGTGGCCGACGCCACTAATTTAGCCGGGTCGTTCCAATTGCAGTAGATCGACACGCCGCAAACGTCGCCACCTATAAGCTGAGCTACATTTACACAATCCAAGTGCTTGAAATATTCGCTGACTTGATCAGCATGATCTAGGATAAGGATCGGCATACCGCGCGTGGTGATTAGGTCTTTCCAGTATTCATTCGCCCAGATGCCAAGTTGGTCCAGCGCGCTAAGGTCGGGCAACGACGAACTAACTGCCTTCCAACTACCGGCAAGACTGTGACCGCCATCGTAGAGCCGGTGCCAGCCGCCGCCGATGTGGGTGCGGAGATACTCAGCATCCATAGCCTTACTAGCAAGGGTTGCGTGCTGGCTGCTCAGGTGATTTGTCAGCCAATTGCTGAATTCGCTGTTGTTCTTCCAATCGAGCGCGGCCGTATATGCCTCGGCGGCAACAGAGGCCGTCGCGGTCAGTCCGCCTGCTACTGAGCTACTGACGCGTTCGGAGGCCACGCGTCCGGCGTCCCGCCAGCGGGATGCGACTTGCGTTGCACGTTGACGCCAAGCATCCACAAAATCCATTATTCCCCCGAAACGTCAGTCGATTTCTAATCAATGTCAGTCAACCTAACCGAGCGCAACCCCCATATCCAGCTCATGGGTAGTCACGCTCGCGCTAGTACACCGCGCGGGCGATCCACCGCAAGCTGCACCAACTTTCACAGGGCCAGTTGTCACACGCCTCAGTGAGGAAGTACCGGTCCGATGAATGTGCAGTCCTCGCACTTGCACGCAGGATCGTGAAGAATCAGCGTGACGATGATCCGATCCCACAGCAGCATCGCCCATACGTGAAGGTCATTCATCTCCGGGAATTTGTGAAATGAGTAGGCGAAAACGCCCTGATAGCTCCCTCTCGAATTTAGCAAATTTGCGTCGGTGAGTATCGTAAACACCTCGGGCGGTGGCTCGCCTGGTGGCGTGATCGTGAAGTGGCAATTCCACAGTGGCGGCGATATCTCGCCGTGATGGTGGTAATGCAGCCCACGGGCAATTTTGTAGATGACATCGTGCGCACGATCAGGGTCAATCCTCTTAGCGACCCGATTTGCCGGTAGTATGACCCCACCTACGACGTGCTGAAATTCCTTCAGCACTTGGTTCGCCAAGGGAACGTTTTCGCCTCTTGTAAACCGCGCGATGCCATCGCGCCATAACGCGTCACCACTAATTGATCCTCTCGCAAACGGCAGCAACGTGTGCACGAAGTATTCCTCGTCCAGCCTCCAACGCTCGTTGCATGCTGCGTGCGTCGGTAAGGTAATGAGTTGGACCGCAAACTGCTTACGAATTTCCGGTGCGAAGAAGCGACGCGGCGGCACGTGGTCACGATTGATCAGATTGAACAGATCGTTGCCGCAGAGATAGCATTTCTGGTGTCTTGAACTTGCCATGCGAATTCAAATTTGAATTGACGGTTCGATTAGCATCAGCCGTACATCCGACCGTTCTTAGTGCTGCGAGGCCAAGGGCAAAAGTTTTTGGAATTTCCTGCTGTCCCCGAGAGCGGGAGCAATCGTGCGCAGGCGCGAGAGAGCTTTTCCAAGCGCGTAGACACTTCCCGGCGGCGCATCGCCAACCACGGCCACCAGCATGTCTAACATCTTAGACGGAGCGGCTTTGTAGAACGCTTCGTCGGCCTCAGCTATGGAATGCACAGTTGATTGCGAACGCGGATCGTCGGGCTGAATGAATGGAATGATAACGTCAGCAGCTTCCGGAAAAGCCTCTCCAGATGCGAGCAATATTCGTACAAGTGTGAACGTCGCTGCTGGTGTCTGCAACTCGACATCGAGCGGCCTGTCCGTAGCGCGTGATCTGTCGCCTGTTTGTAGCTCGTGAAGTGTCGTGTTTTTGGTGCCCTGGAACAAAGGGGGCACGATGGGCACGGCATCCATTCACGAGGGTGTACGACGGATGCGGTTTTCGAGTTTATTGGATCGGACGGAGGCGAAAGAGCTGACGCAGGCTGCGGCCTCCGAGCTTCTCGGGATCAACGTGCGGACATTTCAACGCTGGGCGGAACGCTTTGAAGCGGAGGGCGACGACGGGCTGGTCGACCTGCGTATGGGCCGACGATCGCCGCGACGGGCGCCGGAGGAAGAACTGGAGCGGATGCTCGGGCTGTTCCGGGACAAGTACGCGGATTTCACGGTGAAGCACTTCCATGAACAGCTGCAAAAGCGGCATGGCTATGTGCTTGGCTACACGGTGACGAAGCTGGCCTTGCATGCGGCGGGTTTGGTGCGGAAGGCGCCGAAGCGTTCGGCGCACCGCAAGAAGCGTCCACGCCGGCCGCTTCCGGGGATGCTGCTGCACCAGGACGGATCGCGCCATCCCTGGATCGAAGGTCTGCCGGCGATGGACCTGATCGTCACGCTGGACGATGCGACGAGCGAGATCTACTCGATGCTGCTGGTCGAGGAAGAAGGGACGGCATCGACGTTCCAGGCCTTGGGCGAGGTGATCGGCGAGCATGGCCTGTTCTGCGCGCTCTACACCGATCGCGGCAGCCATTATTTCTACACCCCGAAGGCTGGCGAGAAGGTCTCGAAGACGCAACAAACCCAGGTGGGACGGGCCTTATCGCATCTCGGGATTGAGCATATCGCAGCGTATTCGCCGCAGGCGCGCGGGCGCTCCGAGCGAATGTTCGGCACGCTGCAGGGCCGGTTGCCGAAGGACCTGCGGCTCGCCGGG
>NZ_JADPKQ010000313.1:0-17766 GCF_023074015.1 Bradyrhizobium sp. 142 | reverse complement strand
ATCTGACCCATCAATCGCTCTTAAGCTCGCTCTTAAACACGTGCTTATGAGTGCTCAATCCGCCTCTCAGAACAAGGCGGCCTTCATCGTGGGCGTACGCACCAGGTGGATGGTCCGGCTGCGCAGCTCATGGGTTTTCCAGGCGCGTTCAGGGATGCGTTTTCGGCCGAACAGCACTTCGGCGATGACGCGATAAGAAGCGCCATCCAAGTGCCCATCGAGCGCGCACAGCGCCAAGGCCAATCGTTCGCGTCGCTGCGCCGAAAGCTGACAAAAGGGGGTCCTGGGGCGCGGCCGGTGATAGCGCGCCACAACCGACGTGAAGCGTGCACGCGGATCTCCGAGGCGTCCGGCTTTACTCAACAATACATCAGCGATTTAGAGCGTGGCCGGCGCAATCCCACGGTAGTGACGCTGTTCGAACTCGCGAGCACATTAGGCCTTAGCCACGTCGATCTCGTGTTGCCTGATGAGGAATTCTGCAAAGAGCAAACCAAGACGCCGAAGCAAAAGTGAAAGGACTTCGGCCAGACGCTTGTTTCCGGTTACTCGGCAGTTGCTGCATGGCTTGAACACGAAGCTCCGCCTAGGGTGTAGCCTTCGCGGCCTTCGTCATCGAACAGGTTCGCGCATATCGGCGCGTCGAGGAGAACCGTCAAGCTCGTGTGAGAGGTATTCGCGCGCTTCCTTCGGAGCGCGTTGACCACACTGCGCCTATCTCGCGATTATACTGCGAACCAAATAGCAAGCTTATGAGCCGTTTACCCGGCAATTCTTCTATGAGGACCGGAAATTAGGGCTTCAAGACCATGGTCACAATAGGCTGCCTAAAGGCGGGCTTTACCATTCCAACACAGCCTCCGCCCGAGGATTGATCAACGAGTGCTAAGCACTCGGGCCGGCGCTATAATTCACAGGCGTCGACCTCCTCGTCCGGGAATTTCTCAGCGTCCAGCTCCAGCCTGTTCTTCGCCTTTTCCAGCTCCCGTGTGACTAGCACGTAGTGTTCGAACGTGCTCGAGGAGCTGATCTGCGTGTCGATCAACAGCCGCAGCTCGTGCCTGAACTGATACTTGCTGACGGTCATTCGCCTTTCCTACTATTGCTGCGTTCAGGTACGAGATCCAACTTCTCGAGCTGGCGCGTCGAACAGTTTGGTGAAGGTGAAGAACTGCAAGCTACATTGCGGTTGGTGAAGAACAGTCAGCGCAAGGCCAACAGTAGCAGAAATCCCGGCCGCAATCAGGCCGCACTCAATTGAAATCGCCCCAGCCTTGTCTCGCCAAATCCGCATAAGAGGAGATGACTTTATTGCAACTCCATGTTCCCGGCTGGCCCTTAGCGGATTCCGTTTGATCCCAAAGTCACCGTCACGGTTGAACATTAGTCCTCATATGCACCGCGCCTCCGACTGAAAATTGAGAGCCCGGTCCCGATGAGCGCAAGGGCGGGGCCGCTCCCCGCCGCCCCAAGCGAGGGATCCACGCTGCTGGGAAACAGCGCGCTACTTCAGCGTCGCTCACAGACTCACGAGCGTTCCGACTTTCCGCCCCCGACGCTCTTTACGACGTTGCGTAAGACGATTTCAGAAAGCTGCACAACCTGCCGTTTGAGAAACACAACAAGCTGTGTGAGACGAAGAATTTCTTGCTTGCAGCGCTCTAGCTCGCGCTCTTCGTCTGTCATCGTCGATGCTTCATGGCGGTTCGTACTTTGTCGTCATGGTTCATGTGCCCCCCTTCTCCGAAGACGAACCTGTTTCGTTCTGCGAACTCTTTTTCGAACACGAATTGCGCCGGTTTGCCTTGATTCCCTTCGACAAAGCCCTTCGCCACCAATAGCTCACGGGCATCGCGCACCAAGCCGGGGCTGCCACAGATCATGATGCGGTCATGCTGCGGCTCCAGATCCGGCAATTCGATATCCGCAAACAGCTTGCCTGAAACGATCAGATCGGTGGCCCGGCCGCGGTTATAGAAGCGATCGCGCGTCACGGTCGGATAATAGATCAGCTGGTAGCGCGCGAAGTCGCCGACCAGTTCGTCGCGCGGCAGTTTTTCCGTGATCATCTCGCCATAGGCGAGCTCGGCGACGCGGCGGCAGCCATGCAGCAGCACGACATTCTCGAATCGCAAATAGGTTTCGGGATCCTTTATCACGCTCAGGAACGGCGCAAGCCCGGTGCCGGTGCCGATCAGATACAGATTGCGCCCGTCCTCGAGATTATCGATGACCAGCGTCCCCGTCGCCTTGCGGCTGACGATGATCTCGTCACCCGCCTTCAGATGCTGCAGACGCGAGGTTAAGGGACCATCCGGTGTCTTGATCGAGAAGAATTCCAACCGGTTCTCGTAATGAGCGCTGGCGAGGCTGTAGGCCCGCAGCAGCGGCTTCTCGTCGACCTTGCGCCCGATCATGGTGAATTCACCGCTACGGAAGCAGAACGACGGATTCCGGGTCGTGGTGAAGCTGAAGAGATTGTCGGTCCAGTGATGGACGCTCAGTACGTTTTCCTGGCTGAACTTGCTCATCTCACCGTCCCGGCGAAATTAAGGCATGATCCAAATCCACGGGCCGCGTTCGCGCAAAGTTTGCACCAGTTTTCCGAATGAGCATACTACAAGCACCAGATGAGGCTCTCGATGAAGTAGAGTTGGACCGATAGCTTCACGCCCACAACCGCTTTGGCTTTCATTAGAAGATCGGCCTGTGCCCCTCCTGTAGCGATCAACCCCAGGCGCTGCCCATTCACGTAGATTATCTAATCGCTTTACTCTTCAGCCCGCCGGCATCCCCAGATGAAGTTTTTCCCCAGTTCACGCGGGGCGGTAGGCTGGCTTGCCAGCTCACTCCCCGCCGAGTGGTCGTGCCCCTCCTCGAGCAGACGCAATGGCAGACTTGGGCGCATTTGCTCCGACAAACACAGTACATAGTGAACAAACAATCTCGTTTCCCACCTGAGTGTGGTGTCTCGGCTTCAGTGGAGCGTTTCGTACAAAATACCTCTTGCATCTCGCCTAGACCTTGCGCTCGGTTGCAAAGCTACTAGAACGGGAACCCCAATGAGGATCGACGCTCCGAGATTCGCCGAGATATCAATCCCCTGAACATGCTTTCTTCGACCGCGCGTGATTGCTCAAGCTGACTATAACAACTCTGTGATGTTACTTAATGCAATGAGGCGCGTGTTCACGGCTAAATCCTGCATCTTGGCCACTTTCTTCGATGGATTTCACGCCGCACCTTGTCCCGAACTTTCCCGACCGCCTGTGGACAGCGGGCCTTGTCATGACGGCATATGCTCGGTCCGATGCAGACTGCCGCGTGCTTTCAGCCTCCACTCAACCAAGGACCGAAGCGGAAGCACAAGAGGCATGGGCACGGACTTCAAGGTCTGCATCGAGCGGCAGTTCGGCGGAATAGAAGGCCCTGTCCTGAACAAGATCGCAACATCACATCGTGTTTGTCGGGGCATTGTACCGGCAGAAGCGTTCGATGAATGCAAGGATGTGATCGGCGGACTTCCTCCATCGGAACGGTTTGGGATCGGCGTTGTGTCGATCAATAACGAAGTGATGTCTGCCCGGAGAGCGGCGACGCTGCGCCGCGCCTGATCTTTTTATCCGTGAGGAGAGCGAAGAAGCGCCCGGCCTGGTTGAGCCATGCGAACTGGTCGGGTCAGGTGCACGTGCCAGCGCGGCCTTTTAGCCATCCATCGTCGGATCAGTGCGGGCGTGGCGTAATTGTCCATGACGAGATGGACGTCGAGTTCGGGCGGCACAGCGGCCTCGATCTCGTCGAGGAACTGACGGAATTTGGCAGCACGGTGACCTCCCTAGCACTCGCCGATGGCTCGTCCGGACGCAATGTCGAGAGCGGCGAACAGCGATGTGGTGCCATGTCTTCTGTAGTCATGCTTCGCTTCGGGCCGGCTGGCCGGGACGCATCGGCAGCATGGTGGCTGCGGTCCAGCGCCCGGATTGGGACTTCTCATCCACGCATAGAACGACACCGTGCTCCGGCGGGCAGATGTAAAGGCCCACGACGTCGCGCACTTTGGCCATGAAGTTTGGATCGTGGAGAGCTTGAAGGCCTCGGTCCGGTGCGGCTGGAGCCCGAAGACCCGCCAGATACGTTGCACGGTCGACACCGACAGGCCGCTGGCCTTCGCCATGCCGCGGGAACTCCGATGGATGGCGTTCTCAGGGCAACTCTCCAAGTCCCCACGATCACGGCTTCGATGCGGGCATCCTCAACGGTACGCGGTGCCCGGAGCGCGGCTCGTCGTGCAGCCGTCCACGCGCCGCTCCACAAAACGCCGCCGCCTACCGTCGGCCCGTCAAGGCCCCGCTTGGCCGCCACTTCCTTGTTCTGACCGCCTTCCGCGCACGTCAGCACGATCCGCGCTCGCAGCGCCAGCACCAGCACCAGCGGCGTCTTCCGCCGCGTCGTCAGCGACTTCAGTTCGGCACGCTCTTCATCGCTCAATGTCAGGGAGGCAAGTTGCCGGACCGCCATCACATTCTCCGTCCCTGCTACATCCTCCATCTTGGCACAGCGACGCAAATCTAATGCAAATCTACGATTGCGGACTTGTGGCTCGGGACGCTGACCGCGGCGCCTTTTTGAACCAAAGGTGATGTTGCGCTCCCTGAATGCGCACTACAGCACACCAACCATCGGGTGCCTGTCTGTTGCTGCCCGATGCAAGATCAGCAAACGGTTGCGCAGCGGCGAGGCAGACGCGCTCCGCACGACTGGCACCAGCATCGGCAAGGCCTCGGTGCCCCAAGAGCCACGTGCCTACAGTGCCGGCAGTGACCCCTCATATATGGGTGGCCTCGAGAGGCAATCTGAGAACCGGAGAATTGATCTTTCTCGACTGACTGGCCGAGACGCTGTGTGTTCACTTAGCTGAAGGCTCTGTTCAGCCACCCAGAGGAGCGACGACACCGAAGGATTTCGCCTAGGGTCGCAAGCCGGCGAGCCACGTTCCAAGAAGAAATAGCACTGCTGCGTAAGAGCGACCTTATAACCACCCAGATCGGTAGTGGCACTGCGAGCTCTAGAACGCGACTCACGAAAATCGACTGCGCCGATGCAGCGGCAGCGTTGATGTTTTCGACTTTAGGCTCCAAAAGGAACCCGCCCGATCAACTCGGGCGGGCTTTAGAGCGAGTCTCACTCGCCGTTCTTGCGCGGCCGCGACCAGAGCAGGGTGTACCCCTCGCCGCCTTCGTCTTCGAACAGGTTCGCGTAGATCGGTGCGTTGAAGGAGGGATCGTCGAGCTTGAGCGAGAGGTAGTCGCGGCCCTCCTCGGAGCGCTTCGACCAGGCTGCCCCGATCTCCGCCCGGCCCACGTAGATGCGGTGGCTGGGCGCGTTGTCGCTGGAGCGGTTGGTTTCGGCGACGATGCGGACGCCCTTGGTCTGAAGGCTCAGGGTGACGATCTCGCCGTGAAACTCGTTACCGACCTTCTTGAACGAACCGATGTTAGCCATGTTACTTCTCCTGTTTGTGTTTCGAGCCCGCGACCACCGCGGCCTCGGTGGCGATCTGAAGCCGAAGACGATCGGCGACGCACCCGCGGTCTGCGGGCCGGAGCGCAGCGGAGGACGCCGTTGTGGCGACTTTCTTGTCTCGCGAGGAATGGGCGAAGCCCAGGGGAAGAAAGTCGCATCAACGGCGTTGCGGCTCAGACGATCGAGGCGCAGCCGGTCTTCGGCCAGATCAAGCCATCAAAGAGGCCACGTGCGTCGCGTGCTGAACCGCAATCTTAAGGAGAAGACGTGGCGTATCTCGGTTCATCTGAACAAGAGCGGCGAACGATCCGGCGTAGAAAGAGAAACAATCTGCTGCAAAGGGCGGTGTCCTCTTCGAAGGAATGATCAAGGGGCACGCCGCACCGCTGCAGCTACGTGGGTTGGGCCGAAATGGACGCGGATTAGTCAAGGCACTCCGAGAAGGACTGGCTTCCCGCTCGCGTCCCGATGATCCCTCATTCAACGCACCGATCTACGCGAACCTGTTCGATGATGAAGGCGCAAGGGTCATCCCTTGCGGATAGTGGCGGTAAGAACTGGCTGGGACCGCTCCATCGCCCGACCTGACTCGAGTGGGCGGGTCTTCGCCAAAACTCTCAAGCGCGTCCATGCCGTGCCGCCGATGCAAACCGCACCTAGGCAAGCGAAGGCCTCGCGCCAAGCCAGCGAAGCCCCTCCGATCTGCGAAAGCGCAAACACCGCTTGATAGCCGGCGATTGCCGCAGGGACGACAAATGCGCTTGCGATCGCGATGCGCAAAGTCAAGGACTGACTAGCGGCGATGGCGACCTGACCAGCGGCAAGCGTCAGCGCGCCAGAAGCAATTCCGATGAGCAGTGCGCCGAAAACGCCCGCGCCATCACGAAATGCCAACATCCCGATGCTGAGTGCGACGAAAAACGGCAAGGCAAAGACCGCCAGCGCAAAAATCAGCCAGCAGAATAGACCGATGCCGAGTGTGTTGAGCAGAAGCCCAAGCGCGAGCATGGCGGTGGCTCCAATGCATAGATGTACTGGTCGCGCCTTCCACCACCACCGCGGCACGGCTTCGGACCTAAAATCCAAACGAGGCGGAGTTGCGGCGTGCAACTCCACCTTGTCTTGGAGGCGAGCAAGACGGCCCTCACGCCCCGCCGAACTTCCAGACCGGGATGCCGAGCCGCTTCGCCTTGTCAGCGAGATTGTCCTGGATTCCCGTGCCGGGGAAATGCATGACGCCGATCGGCAGGAGTTCGAGTATCGCATCGTTGCGCTTGAACGGCGCCGCCTTGGCGTGCTTCGTCCAGTCGGGCTTAAAGGCGATCTGCGGCACCTTGCGGCTCGTCGCCCATTTCGAGGCGATCAGTTCAGCGCCTTTCGGGGAGCCGCCATGGAAGAGGACCATGTCCGGGTGCTTGGCATGAACCTTGTCGAGGCGGTCCCAGATGAGGTGGTGGTCATTGAAGTCGAGCCCACCGGTGAGTGCGATTTTCGGTCCTGGTGGCAACATGACCTCAGTCTCGGAACGACGCTTGGCGGCGATGAAGTCGCGGGAGTCGATCATTGCCGCGGTGAGCTTTCGGTGATTGACCAATGATCCCGACCGAGGACGCCAAGCTGAACCGGTGTGGACCTCAAATCGCTCGATGGCCTGATCCCGGAACAGTTCCAGGCAATTGCGGCGCTCGATCAGGGTGATGCCCTCGGCCGTCAGGCGCTCGAGTTCAACGGATCGCACTTCCGAGCCGTTCTGCTCGCGTTGGCTCTTCTGCTGCGCCTGCTCGTTGTCGTCGAGTTGGCGTTCGATGCGGTCGACGGCACGATGGAACAGGTTGACGGTCGACCAGAGCAGATCGTCAAGGTCGGGTTCAAGCCGCGTGTCGTTCAGTGTCGCGACAAGGGCGTCAAAGATATCGGCAAGGGCGCCGGCGATCATCTTGCCCTCGGGAAGCGGTCTCGGATCGGGCTGGTCGTCGAAGGGACGGTAGCCGAAGAGCTGTAATTCCGTGAGGACGTGGTCCGTCGGAGATGAGGCGTGCGGCAATTCGATGTCGTCATGGTCGGTCATGGGAAGAGGTCCTTTGCCGGATCGGCCGCGACCCTCGCGGCCTTCGTGGCGATCCTCTGACGGCGGGCGGAACGGGCCAGAACCCGACAGGGCCGAAGCGACAGCGGAGGATGGCGGAGGCAGGCTATTTTGCTTCGCGATGCAAAGCGCGCGCGGCAACTGTATGATGTGTCTTTCCATCGCCGGCGCGCGGCGGAAAATAACCGGACGCAGCCATTGCCGGCCCGGGCCGCTTGCCGTCCGATCGCCCTCTAGAAGGCCGAGATCGCGTCCTTTTCCGGGATTGGCCTCGCCTATGACCGGCCTATCACTGTCGATCGAACCGTCGTGACCTACTCCGCGGGCACCGTCGACGAATGCAGGAAGCGGACGACATCCTCAGGTACGAGCTGAATCCGCAAGGCCGCTCGGAGACCGTCAAGACCGAAGACGTGCAGATCTTCGTTGAAGTCGCCCAGCCGTGGCGACAGCGTGATCGCCTCAATGCCGACGTCTGTTGCACGCTGAGTCAGAACCGCCTGCACCGCATCCCCGGCGGTATCGGCATCGCGGGCGATGTAGAGCCGACGCAGGCTAGACGGCAGCTTCATGGCTGAGAGGTGATTGGCCGAAAGCGCAGCCGCCATTGGCATACCCGGCAGTACATAGCGCAACGACAGCATGGTTTCGATCCCCTCGCCGGCAGCGAGCACGTCGTCCACCACGCCGAACCGAACGGCATTGCCGAGAAGGTCGCCCATGGCCCGTCGTGGCGTGTCGATCGGCGCCTTGCCAAGCCGAACTCGATCGAAGCCGTCTGGATCGAGCCAGGTACGATGCACGCCAGTGATCTTGCCTTCGAGATTTGTGACGCAGGCGATCATCGCCGGCCAAGTCTCGATCGGCAGGTGTTCGCCCGGCCGATAGTAGCAGCGTGGATGGAACCGCAGACTCCCGCCATGGTGCACTTGGGCTATTCCGCGACGCTGCAAATATGCGTCGACCACGGTCCCCTCGATCGGTTGCGATATGACAAAGAGCCGTCTTGCCGCCTCTTGCGATCCAGCCGGTGCTAACAGACGAACGGGTTTCTGGACGAGTTCCGGTTCAGTACGAGACAGCCTCAGAAAGCGCCTCGCCTCCTCTGCGACCTCCGGGAAATCGCGCAAGCCGCAGGTTTCGCGGATGATGTCGAGGAGATCACCGTGTTCGCCAGTTGCGGCATCGGTCCACTTGCCGGCGGAACCCTTCAGCGATTCCTGAAGCCGCACGAACAAGGAGCGGCCCGGCGTGTTGTGGACATCGCCGACCAGCCAGTACCGCCCTTCCCGCTTGCCGTTGGAGAGATAGTGTCGACACACCGCCTCGGCCTCGCGCCCGAGGCGGCGTGCTAGCTCGGAGGCATCGCGGGGCATCAGGCGGCCTCCCGCTCGCTGATGCGCGCGACCGGATAGTGGTCGAGCACCTTGCACAGGATCTCGACACCGCTCGCGTCCGTGGGCACGAACATGCGTAGCTTCCAGGAGATGATCTCCCCAAAGAGCCCGTAAGCCCGCAAGCGATCACGCATCGTGTCGTTGAATCCCGACAACTCGATGCGGTGTGCGCCCATCACCTGGACACGGCGAAGCCGGAGTCCCTCCGCAAGCTCCAGGACGGCCCTTCTCTCCACGAGCGCGGTTAAGGCAGCATCCGGCGTCAACACAGGCGCGTCCGCTGCAAGGACGTTCGCGACCCACATAGCGGAGACCTTGCGGCCGATGATCCGCTCGCCCGCGTCGGTCTGCAGCCGATAGACGCGGGTCGACTCGTTCGGCAGCCGCCTCCAGATCGGCAGCAGCAAGCCGGCCACGACGTGGATCGTGCTGTCCGTGAACGCTGGCACCTCGGCAAGCTCCGCCAGCCAGGCCGCGGCGAAGCGTTCGCGGTCGGCGTCGCGCCAATGGCTTTCCGCCATCATTCTTAAGGAGACGCTGTCCTGTTCCATGGGCCGGATCAGGCGGACGCGTCGCTCGATCTCGCCGTCATCAAGCATGAAGCTCGGAGCTGGGACCTGCACCGCGGCTCGTCCCGAGCGCTCATTGATCAACAGGGTTGCGCGAGGCTCGGAAAGACGACCAAGGGCGTCATCCAGGCTCACTGTATGATTGCGCTGGCGCTGGGTGATCGTGAGAAGCCGGGTCTCGGCGCCAGTGCCGGGATGGACATAAATCGTCCGCCGGTCGGTGACGGCAAAGCTCTCGGCGCGGAGCGTTTCCAGTCCGATGTCATAACTTCCCGAGGCAACCGCGCCTTCGATCCGAGCCGTCAATAGCTGTTCGAAGACGGTGAACAGGATATTCTGAAGCTCGATCGTGAGCGCCAGCAACCTGTTCAGGAAAGTCGTGATCGGCGGCAGGTCATCCTTGAGCCCATTGGCATCCGTGAGCCTCAGGCCGGTCGCATCCTCGAACCTCTCGAGCGAGCAGCCCTCGACCTTGCCGCGCGCCAGCAGCGTGTAGAGCTGACGCAACGCATCACGCCCGTACTGGCTTTCGAGATTGTCCTCCGGCCGGAATAGTCCCTGCCCTCCGGTCTGGCGCTGGCCACGCGTGATGGCTCCCAACGTATCGAGCCGGCGCGCAATGGTGCTGAGAAAGCGCTTTTCTGCCTTCACGTCCGTCGCGATGGGACGAAACAGCGGCGGCTGCGCCTGGTTGGTCCGGTTCGTCCGGCCGAGCCCCTGGATCGCGGCGTCCGCCTTCCAGCCGGGCTCGAGCAAATAGTGGACCCGCAGGCGGCGATTCCGCGCCGAGAGTTCTGCATGGTAGCTCCTCCCCGTGCCGCCGGCGTCGGAGAACACAAGGATACGCTTGACGTCGTCCATGAACGCCGAGGTCTCAGCGAGGTTGGCCGAACCGGCTCGGTTTTCGACCACCAGCCGGTCGCCCTTGCGAACGATCCGGCGCGAGCGGCCGGTCACTTCGGCGACCAAATTGGTTCCGAAGCGCTGGATCACCTGGTCCAGCGCGCCCGGGACCGGCGGCAGCGAGGCGAGCTTCTCGATGAGGCGGTCGCGGCGGGCGACGGCGTCCCGGCTCTCGACCGGTTGGCCGTCGCGATAGACTGGCCGGGAGCAGAGATTGCCCTCCTGGTCGGTGAACGGCTCGTAGAGCTGGACCGGAAAAGAATGGGCGAGATAGTCGAGCACATACTCGCGCGGGGTGATGTCGACCTGGACGTCGCCCCACTCCTCGGTCGGGATCTCGGCGAGCCGGCGCTCCATGAGCGCCTCGCCGGTGGAGACGATCTGGATGACGGCGGCATGGCCGGCGTCAAGGTCGCGCTCGATCGAGCGGATCAACGACGGCGTCTTCATCGAAGTCAGGAGGTGGCCAAAGAAGCGCTGCTTGGCGCTCTCGAAGGCAGATCGCGCGGCCGATTTGGCCTGGCCGTTCAGCGTGCTAATCTCGCCCGTGATATTCGCGGCCCGCATCGCGGCATCGAGATTGTTATGGATGACGCTGAACGCGCCAGCGTAGGCGTCGTAGATGCGAACCTGTTCGGGCGTGAGCTCGTGCTCGATGAGCTCGTACGCGACGCCCTCGTAGAATAGAGACCTCGCCGCGTAGAGACCGAGCGCCTTGAGGTCACGAGCCAGCACCTCCATGGCCGCGACGCCGCCCTCCTCGATCGCCTCGACAAACTCGGCCCGGGTAGCGAACGGCAAATCATCGCCCACCCACAATCCCAGGCGCTGGGCGTAAGCCAGATTGTGCACGGTCGTGGCACCACTCGCCGAGACGTAGACGACGCGGGCATTCGGCAACGCGTGCTGGAGCCTGAGCCCCGCACGCCCCGGCTCGGAGGCCGTCTGGTCGCCGCGCTCGCCCTTCTGGCCTGCCGCGTTCTGCATCGCGTGGCTCTCGTCGAAGACAATCACTCCGTCGAAGTCGGAGCCCAACCATTCGACGATCTGCCGCACGCGCGAAAGCTTCTCGCCACGCTCATCGGTGCGCAGCGTAGCGTAGGTGGTAGAAAGGACGCCGGCCGCGGTGCATACGGCGAACTCGAGCGGGATTGGCATCGAGAACTGTTGAAGGGCCTGGCTGTCCTCCGAGCGTCGCGTGTGGGTCGGTTGACCGCTCGAGATTCTCGCGAGCATCGGCAGCATGGCTGCGGTCGAGCCCGCCTTGGTACGCATGGCCGGGCCAAACTTGCGAAGTAACAGAACGGTCGCCGTCTCGCAGGCGTCATAGGCAGTCTTCCAGGTCCAGGCACCGGTCGCGTCGGAGGTGCCGAAGGCCGCCTCCATGGCGTTGCGCAAGACAGCGGCATCGATGCGGCCGCCGCCCTCGAGATCCGTCACAAGCTGTCGCGCAGCCCGGATGACAGCTGAGGTGAGGCTCGTAGCGGCACGCATCGAGAGCGGCGCGGCGGCAGCGCCGCCGGCAAGAGATTCGGTCATGGCAGGATTTCTTTCAGAGAGCAGGAACGGGTCGAACCGCCCAGCGCTCTCCTTAAGACCACGGCGATTCAAACCCTTCCCGGCCCGGCTCTCCCTCTCAGCCCTCGCCATAAGAATCTCGCCATAAGAATGGGGACCGGCACGACACACCGGTCCCCAAGCAATTGCCGGACGGCCGGAGCCGTCCCTTCTACGATGTCACTCAGCCGCGTCGAGCTGGCGGATCATCTTCGCTCGCGTTGTCCCGATCCACGTCATCGGCGAGGAAAGTCGGGCAGCGGGCCGGCTTCACTCTCGTCATTCTCTGCAAGCGAGTCGTCTTCAGAAATGCCCCCCTCGCGCACGACACAAGGAACGGCCTGCGTCTTCGCCGTGCGCTTCTGCTTTACGAGAGTTCCAACGCGCGATAGCGCCGGCCGCCGGCCGGCACCTCGAACATGGCGGCCTCATTGCCCCCGGCGTCCACAACCGCCGCACGTTGAGACTTTGCAGGCGCGTACGCTGCGCGATACTTTCGGCAAGTTGCTCGATGGAAATGCCCGCCTTCACATGCCGGACGTTGGACTGGCTAAGGACCAGTTTGTTGAACGGAATGTCACGTGAGGGGACAGCGTGATCTTTGTGGACAGCCTTCGTCATATTGATCCTCCACGACGGGCAGCCGAGACCCTCTCTCTCGGCCTCCAACCCGTCACGGAAACGCCCCTGCCCCTCTCTTACTCTTGTGCCCGCGGCTACCGAGCAGAACCTCACGCCGCCTGCTGATCCTCCGTCATCATGTCGACAACTGGTTCTGGGAGGAAGCCAAGGAGATAGTCGGCGACCTTGCTGGCTTGGGAAGCGGCCCGGATAATTGCACGATTGTCCTCGCGCAGCACCTCAAGTAATCAGCAGCAGTTCATAATGTGAAGGAGCACCACATTTCCGGTGCTATCCCGCGATAGTTTGCGATCTCCTCCACATTATTTCCTCGCTGCTAAAGGGTATCGAGCCAGGCGAGAACGCTCTGGTCCTGTTTCCACGATGGTCGCTTTGCCGATCGTGACGGGCTTTCGAGGCGTTCCAACGCCAGGCGTTAACGGTCGTTCGAGCGGCCCGCAGGACAGCTTGGCGGCATCCTCGCCGAACGAGATAGCAGCGAGCTTCAGGTCACCGACAGTTTCGTCGCGGGCTGGTGCTCGATCGGCCGAGATGACGCAAGGAGTGACGGATGGTGGGTCGCATTCGTTCGCCATTGCTACCCGGAATGATGCCTGAATCGCTTGTCATCCCGGCGATGTCGGCCCGGTCACGGTTACGCTAAGATCAGTAACTAGCCCGCTCGATAGCGAGTAGACCCAGCCATGCACCGCCAATGGCTGGCCGCGCGCCCAAGCCTCCTGGACGAAGACATCGGAAGCGACGTTCCTAACCTGGCGGATGACGTTGAGTTCGCAGAGCCGGTTCAGCCGCTCTCGGTCGTTGGTGTAGGCGGCGAGCTCGTCCTTGTGGTCCTGGGCGACTTCGCGGATCGGATGTAGCCAGTGGTCGACGAGGCCCCGCCGCTCGCCGTCCACCGCTGCGGCCACACCTCCGCAGCCGTAGTGGCCGACCACCAGCACGTGCTTTACCTTGAGCACATCGACGGCGAACTGCAGCACCGACAGATAGTTCGCATCTTGCGGCGGGGCGAGGTTGGCGACGTTGCGGTGGACGAACAGTTCGCCCGGGTCCAGGCCCACAATCTCATTCGCAGGCACCCGGCTATCGGAGCAGCCGATCCACAGATATTCGGGCCTCTGCTGTCCCTCCAGCCGCTTGAAGAAGCCGGGATCGACGGCGAGCTTGCCCTCGGCCCAAGCGCGGTTGTTTTCCTTCAGCTGATCGAGCATGAGATGGTCGGCTCCTAGGCTACTGTTGATGCCGCGCTCGCTTCAACACTTTGATCCCTTCAGACCGGTGCTGCATATGGTCGGCGAGACGATCATAGCTCGCAGCAATGGCGCGCATTTGCCGTTTGGCTTCTGTGTCATCCAGAAGTTTCGCGATGGAGCGAAGCTCCTCAGCTCGCTCGTGCCAATACTTGGGATCGTTGATGAAAGGATGGGTCAAGGTAATCACGCCAAACGCCTATACCCTTTAGCTGCTTCCTACGGTACATGGGCTCTACACGATCGCTCAGGATCCGCAAAATATCATGATCGAAGAGAACTTGTTAGGAGTAAACGGCCGGAGGCTTTGGCTCGGCCAAAGACGTCCACCGTCCTCGCGCGCACGTCCACTCCGATGCGCGCGGCATTTGCGGCCGTGCCCGGCTGCAAATGCTAACTGTGAACGATGCCAGGGAACCAAACGCCGGTGGGCGTTTTAAGCTGAGGGTTGGTGTGCGTCGCTGAGGGGGAAAGGCGAGTGGAAGAACGTCCAATCATTCTCGTCGTGGAAGTCGCCGAGACCATCAAGGAGCTGATCGGTGATGCCCTGACGGAAGGCGGTTACCAGCCGGCAATAGTGGCATCCGTCCACGAAGCGGTGACCCTCCTCCAAAGTGGGCAGGCGAACTACCGGGCGCTCGTGATCGATATTTACCCGACCGATAGTATGAACGGCTGGGAAGCGGCTCGGAAGGCGAGAAAGATCGCGCCCGACTTGCCTGTCCTGTACATCACCGCAGGCGCTGGTAACGAATGGCGTTCGCAAGGTGTCCCCAGCAGTGTCCTTCTGCAGAAGCCTTTTGCCCTGGCGCAGCTGGTGACCGCCGTCTCTCAATTCCTCATCACTGCCTCCGCCCCACCGAGGGCACCTTAGAGGCACGGGTGCTGTTGATCCCCGTGCAGTCTGCGGGGGCTCTCTGTTTGAGAACCGGCAAAACGATAGCCGTGCATCCCACGTCTGAACAAGTTCGCTACGCCGTTTTACTTATCTCTTTCAGCCGTCGTCAGGAGGGAATTGATCGTTTCCCGCAGTTTGTCGATTGAGACTGGCTTCTGCAGCACTGGTCTTCTGCGGAACAAGGAGGGAAGATGCTGCTGCCCATAGCCCGTGACGAACAGAAAGGGGCGCCCTCGCCTTTCGATGGTCTCAGCAATGGGGTCGACGCCAAAACCGCCAATGTTGATGTCGAGAATGGCGAGATCAAACTCACCCATCAGAGCATACGGGCTAGCGTCACTAATAGTTCCGGCTTCGGCGACGACCCGGTGACCAAGTTCCCCCACCATGTCCGCTATCATCATTCGGACGAGAGCTTCGTCTTCTAGAAGGAAGATAGAGGCCGACCTCACCTGAGTAACCTCCGACCGAATGCGACTCTACCATTCTAGCGCTCTTAGGATTAGAGCGCGATGGCGACGTGATGGTCAGCGTGGGGCCAGAGCTTGCCCAGATGTTCGGGCGCGCCGGCCCTAAAGGCCGACGACACCCTGCCGGAATGTCCGCTGATCGAGACGCTGTTCCGAGGGTTGAGTCAACTGAGCCTCTTTGGTCGGAAACCAGGAAACGGGGGAGTTGGGGGCGCTTATGCGGCGCCCCGGACCTCGTCCTGCTGAGCATCGGTCTGCTGCCCATGCATCCAGTCGGCGATTTGCTGCGCCCTGCTTCGCGGCGGTGAAGATGGCTCGTTTGTCGGAACGCAGCCCCTCGAGTAATCAGCAGGAGATCATAATTTGAAGGAAGAATCTTAGCGCGGCCGGCTTGTGGAGATCGGCTAAAAAGGCTTGCGATTTGCTGCGCATTATTTCCGGCATGAGACCATCGGCTGTTGATCAAACACAGTTGAGGAAGCCTTCATGCCACATGGATACGGTACCCTTGTCGCGGAGCTTAGGGATGCGCTCACGCGACAGCGATATAATCGAGTTGCAGTTCACAACTATTGCCGCAACGCCGACTACTTTCTTGCGTATCTGACGGTACGCGAAATTGCTCTCGAAGCAGTCACGCGGGCCGACGTAACGGCTTATCTGCGGTTTGCGGTTCGACAATTTCGCAAGCGTCATGGCCGCGCTCCAGCTCGCTATTGGATAGGCATTCCCAGATCAGGAATCCACGCGCTGCTGAAACTCGCGTTGAAGCGCTGGCCACTTGAAGCTGCGGCCATCAATGCTGGCGAGCGTCTTGGTCGAGAGGTGTGCGATCAGTATCAGACATGGCTGCGGGAGGAACGCGGGCTCGCCACGGCGTCGGTCGACGCCTTGCTGTGGGAAGCCCGAAATTTTTGTGCCTGGCTCATCAAGCATTCGAACGCCAATTTTGCAGGCCTGACCGTCCGCGACCTCGATATCTACATGGATATGCGGGCTCGCGGGCTGACGCGGAAATCCTTGAAAGATGTCGCCGAACGGCTTCGGTCGCTGCTGAGGCATCTCCATAGGACGGGCCGCATCGCGGCCGATCTCTCCCAGCATGTCATTGCTCCGCTGCTCTATGCGTATGAAGGCATCCCATCCGCGTTAAGTGCGGATCAGATCTCGACCGTCCTGGAATTTGTCCGAAAAGACCGGTCGCCGATGGGCTTGCGCGACCATGCCATACCTCCAGCTTCTGGCGGTGTATGGCTTGCGTGCCGGTGAAATAGTCCGGTTGCGACTGGAAGATGTCGATTGGCGCGGCGATGTTCTGCACATCCGCCGCTCCAAAACGGGTGATCATTCTCGGCTGCCTTTGTTTGAGACCGTCGGGGAGGCGCTGATCGATTATCTCCGGCACGGCCGCCCTGAAACTGATGTGCGGGAAATCTTTGTTCGCACCCGCGCACCCTACGTTCCCATGGTGCGCATTTATAACGAAGTCAGCCGGCGGCTCGAGGCGGCAGGCATCACACCAAGCGGCAAACGCGGCCCGCATATCTTCCGGCATGCACGTGCAGTCAGTCTGCTACGGGCGTCGGTCCCGCGAAAGCTGATCGGAGACGTATTGGGTCATCGTTCAACGGAATCGACGATCCCCTACCTGAAACTTGCCACGGAGGACCTGCGCGCAATTGCCCTGGAGATCCCGGGCCAGGAGGTGCGCTCATGAACGCTTGGCCCGACACCAATGGCAGAACGATCGCCCGTTATCTTGGTCAGCTCCGGCTACGCTGCTCGACCAGTCCGATCTATTACCGTCAGGCGCTCCGAACCTTCCAGGAAGTGGTTATCCGGGATCAGCGCACACCCGGACAGCTTGGCCGAGAAGTGCTCGAAACGTGGTTGCGCGAATATGTCATGCACTGGCCCATGGCGACGCTGCTGCATCGCTCCCGCATCGTCAATCGCTTCCTCGACTTCCTCGTGGGGGAAGCGCTGATCGTCAGCAATCCCATTGCTGATTTGCGTGCCGAGTACCATGCGAAAAGCGACAAGGCGATCGTGCGGTCGCTACTCGCGCCCGATCCCGATCAGGCACTCGAAGCGCTACGGCAGTTCCCGCCCTTCGGCAGTGTTCTCGGCGACCTCATGCGCAACCACATCGCGCTGATGCAGGCGAGAGGTTATCGCTATCAGACGCAGGCTCGCTGGTTATGGCGGTTCGATCGCTTCTTGCAAGCGCATCCGGAGTTGGCGGGAGAGCCAGTATCGATCATGTTGCAGCATTGGGCGGCCGCGCGATCAACCGCCAACCATGCCGCCGAATGCGAAAAGCTCGCTCGCGCCTTGGCCAAGGCACAGCGTCATCTCGATCCCGGGACTAACTCGCATTTCTCACAGTGTTGAAGCGCACCGGGGCGCGAATCAGCGAAAGTTGTTGTGCCGCAACGACTTTTCTCTGATCCAGGGAGCGCCCCGATGCC
>NZ_JADPKQ010000512.1:0-18020 GCF_023074015.1 Bradyrhizobium sp. 142 | reverse complement strand
CGAGGCGCGCTTGGAGATGGATGCCATCGGCCCAGATGTAGACGTAGCGCTTCGCCGACAGATCGCGCCTCTGCCACGCGGCGTGCTCGTCGAGCCAGCTATCCTTCAGGCGACCGATGGCAGATGCCGACAACCCGGCAGCATCCTTGCCGAGCAGCGCAGCCAGCGCCTCGGAGAAGTCGCCGGTCGAAATACCCTTCAGGTAAAGGATCGGCAGCAGCGTCTCGATCGACTTCGACCGGCGCATGTAGGGCGGCAGGATCGGCGGCGTCCGCTTCGCGATCGCGTACACGCGGCTGGCGGACGGCGACCGGACCGATGCCGGTCATCACCTCGCGCTCCGGCAGGTAACCGTGGCGGACGACGCGCTGGTGGCCGTCCCGGCTCTTCAAATCGGCATGCTGGCTGAGAACGTCTGCAACCTCGGCCTCGACCGCTTTGGCGAGAAGGGCACGTGCCCTATTGCGCAAGACTTCTGTGAGTTGATCGTCGAAGATTCCTGGCTGAATCAGATGGATGACGTTATCGTTGGACACAGCATATCGCTCCTTCGGTGGAGAAGTGGAGGCGTCCAGCACCCCCACGATATGCCGCCTTTCCGATTCCCGCCGTCACCAACTTTGGGCGATAGCTCGAATGCTTCTCCAAGCTCAACCAATTCCGCCGCGTCGCAACCCGCTTCGAAAAGACCGCCCGAAATTACCTTGCCGTCGTCACTTTCGCAGCCATCATCTTATGGATGCGATAAGTGTCCACACCTACCTAAGGCGGATTTCGCTCGTCTGGAGGAGAACGGCGAGACACAGCTGTCGCGCACCGCGACGCCGATGCTCGCCTCCTGACGAAGCGCGGCCACACGATCGCCGGATACGGTGTGCAGCTCGCGACGGACGAAAAACACAAATTGATCGTTGCCAGCGAGGTCGTCAATGACGGCAACGATAGTGGGCCAATTATATGCGACGGCCCGCTGCGGCCAAAGCAGCTCTCGGCCGGCTACCAAGCATATTTGGCATTCAGGGCTTCATCGAAAGCCTGGCCAACTAGTCGCGAGCGTAGGCGCGATTGCGGATTAAGAGATCGCGGCTCCGGTACGGCACAAGGCGCCAGGTCAGAACTAACGACACGCACGGCTCTGGCCCCGTTGACTTCGATTATTCTGTCAGGCGGGCGGTTCTTGCGCAGCCTCTGACGCGTTGACCACATCTCCAAAACAATTGAAGCAGCCAGAGTCTCTGGCAGAGTGATACAAAGGGATCAGGAGTCGGTCAGCTTTCAACTAACACACCGCTTCAAGCGGCCCCGCTCCGCGGGTCCATTTCAGTCGTCACGGGCTGCGACCTGAGTAGTTGTTGCATCTTCTCCAAAAGTTGCAAAAACCTCCATGTCTGCCGATTGCGTGAACGTCGACCGCTTCGTGTCGATCCACTGGTCGAATGCCGCGTCGAGGCCGCGCAGGGATTCAAGAAACGTGTCGGGATCCCGCTGGGATACTGACCGTTGGGCGCGGGCCGATATGCCGATCCCGTCGATCCACACTTTCGCAATCTTCAGCGAGACGCGGTCTTTTTCGATGCAAATCAGTTCCGGAGCGATCGCGATCATGCCTCGCCTCAGCTCCATAAAGCTTTGCCGGAGACTGGCTCGCGCCTGTTGATCCCAGCGCGTGCTCCAGAGCAACTTGGTAAGGCGGCTGCGCGGGACGGTAGACTCCCCGCACATGGCGAGATAAGCCAAGATTGCCTGAGCTTTGCGGCCGCGGGGCAGAATGCTTTCGCCCGTCCAACTCCACGCCTCCATGGCGCCAAAGACGCGCAGTCGCAGTAGTGGCCTGACTTCCTTCAAACTCGATCTCAAATGTCATCGCCCCATCTCTAACCGCTGACCTATATCAACGCGCACAATGAGATGAAAGCGCAGTCTGATTTCTTCCGGATCCATTCGACTCTGCGAGTGTCGCACTCGCGCCCTCCAGCACTCTTATCGCACCTGATCGCGCTGAGAGTGAACCGCCGTCATTCAAGAGAGTGAATGAGCCGCCACCCTCGCGTTTGACGTGAGTTTCACGACACTTCTGTCGAGGCGACTGTATTGTAACGGCAGCACCTTCCGCGGCACGCCGTCTGCAGAGAGTTCCATGCCTGAACATCCGAACCCGAAGCAATCGCAGGGCGACGCGACCGCCGCACGTGAGACAAGCGCCGCGAAGCGGCGGGCCGTAGTCGTGGGGATCAACGATTATCAAAGCGGCAACAACCGCCTTCCAAGCTGTATTAATGACGTCAACTCCTTCGAGAAGATGCTCAAAGAGGATTACGCATTCCAGGAAATCGTTCGCCTTGTCGATTCCGACGCCACGGTAGCCAATGTAACAGCCGCGCTTCAGAAGCTACTCGCAGACGCATCGCCCGATGATCGAGTGGTTTTCTTCTTTTCTGGTCACGGATCGGCTGAATTGCGAAGCGGGCTGGTCGAAGAATGCATGGTTCTCTACGATGGATATCTCTTCGATGACGCGCTCAGTCAGATAACGCAAAGCCTGCCGCCTGGAATATTCACCCTCATCGCCGATTGCTGCTTTTCCGGAGGGCTCGAAAAACGCTTGCTGATGCCGGTCTCTAGGAAGTGTGGTGAAACCAATCGGGCTCGCGTCAAAGCCTATACTCATCCAACGAGCGAGAAGTTCATCGACCACGTCCACGCTGAGGACAACGCAGTAGAAGTTAAACGATTTGGTGTGGGGCCCCTCCTCAAAACGTCACACGTGCAGGCCGCTAGCTCCGCGTTCCGATTGGATAAAACGCGGCCGGTGCAGCTGAACGGCGTGCTTCTGTCCGCCTGTCTCGAAAGCGAACCGGCGGCCGCGAGCACCCCATCAACGGGAGGGAAGTCGGCCTTTACCTTTGCCTTGCTCCAATCCTTAAAGGAGCGCGGTCGCGGAGCACCGTTGGGTGCGCTTACGAGAGGCGTGCAGTCAATCATCGAGGGTATCGGGCTTACCCAGACGCCTACTCTAAAGGAGCCCCCGGTTCCGGGCGACTTACGCCTTCGTACTTTTATCAACTTTGATCAGCCCAAGCTTGATGAAAGCTGGGAGACCGGAGCCAACCTCACGTCGGGCCGACTCGACATCGTTGAACGCGCGCGAACTGACGGATCAGCTATGGAAGGATCAACTATGGATGCATCAACGCTTATTCAACTGCTAACCCTCCTGGCTAAAGAGAACATCCCTGCGGAGCCAACGATTTCAGCTAAGGAAAATGCAATCTTGGCTTCCGCGATCGCCTCGATGGTCGCTGCCGCATTCAGGGAGCAGCAATTTGACATAGATGCCAGCAGCTTTCCCGGCCAAGCCGGCCAGCTTGTAGGTGACATTGCGAGACATCAGCGCTCCGCCGAGCAAAAGTTGTTCGGCATTAACAATGCGAGTCTCCTGCCGACGATCGCCTCGATAGTCAGGGCGATCGTCGAAGGCCAGCAGCCAGACAGACTCGAAAAGAGCCTGGTCGGCCACGCCCTCCGCGTCGCGCCCATGATCGCGTCGGTAATCAGAGCGCTGATCAAAGGCCAGTAGGCAGGCGAAATCGAAAGAGCCTCGCCGGCCGGGCAGTAAGCGTCGTGCGCGATCTCATCAAGGATCAACAACTGATGAGCAGAAGCTGTTCGGCTTGAACATGGGGATCTGAGTAAGTGTTGGCGTCGGTGAGGCAGATCGACTCCAGACCAGTTACATGAATGAGCCTTCACTAGACGAACAAAATAACGCCAAGGCGTGGCCGTCTTGCGGCGGCTGCCAGTTTCGGCCCGCTCCTCGTCACTCGGATCGAGTGGGCCCTCTTCACGACCGTATCTACCAACCCTATGCGGCAAAGGAGACTATGGATGACGTCATCTCGCGAGCCGAAAGCTACCAAATTCACCCGCTTCGAAGCATTCATCGGTGGATCCTGGCAAAACTTCGAGGGGACAATTGTCCGCACCAAGGATACGCTAACGGTGGAACGTGAGCTTGTCTCCGCTGAAGGCAAGCCGTTCCGTGTAATGAACGTGTTTAATCTCGGCCAGATTCAGGCCTTTGCGATAGCGTCGCCGATTGAGGAGCCGTCCACCCGCGCATCATAGGCATTGTTCGCGCCGATATTGCCAAGGCGAGACCTTCGAGAAGACAAACGACATCACGAGGCTTGCCATGACGATGTGCACGGCAAGAGCCTCCAAGGTAAGCTCTCACTTGGACTGAACCTGACTGTGGCAGCCGAAAATCGTCCAGCCTGTCTGGCTGTGACTGTCAAATACGAAGGCGGATACTCGAACAACCCAAATGATCGGGGCAATTGGACCGGCGGGCACGTCGGCATCGGAACTCTGAAAGGAACCAAATACGGCATCGCAGCACATGCATATCCGACTCTCGACATCAAGAACCTGACGCTTGAGGACGCAAAGTCGATTTATGAAAAGGACTATTGGAACAAAATGCACGGTGATCATCTGCCTTACGGCGTCGATCTCGCGACGTTTGATGCTAGCGTGATGTCCGGGCCTCGGCGAGGCGTTCGCTGGTTGCAAGGGGCGGTCAAGGCCAAACAGGATGGTATCGTCGGAAATGAGACGATTGCGAAGGCGCTTGCCGCTAATGGCAAAGCGACAATCCAACGGATTTGCGCGAATCGTCGGGGCTTTGTGCAGTCCCTTTTAACGAGAGCGCATTTCGGTAAGGGTTGGTCCCGGCGCATTGCTGAGGTTGAGGCGCAGGCCGTCACCATGTGGCTGACGCGCGGAACAGGGCAACTAACGGAGGAGGACCGAGCGGAGATAAAGCAGGATGGCATCGCTGCACAGAGCAGGGCTGTTGCTCAAGACAGGAGCGCAACGTGCGCCGTTGGTGTCGCAGTTGGCGTCGGCGTCGGCGATACGATCCTGAACCGGGGCCCCGATTGGGTCGTGATTGGCGGCGTCGCTCTTCTTCTGATCGGCGCGGTTGGGCTCTGGATCAACGCCAGCCACAATAAGGAGCGAGACGTGGCCTACGCTGCTGTGGCTGACTGAACCTCATAGCGGTCAACCAGAGCAGCCTTGGTCGCCTGCTCCCGCAACGCTTCCGGCGCGATCGTTGCCTTCAGTGCAGCCTCGGTCTTGCGTCTCCTCTTCGTAATCATGCGCTCCGTCTATGAAACGGAAAATCTCCTTCCAACTCAGCACGTCGTCCCAAAATCGGCGTCCATTTCATCCATCTCGCGATTCCGGCTTTGGCCTCGTGGCGATCCGAATAACGCTTGAGATAAATGTCCTCGAATTTGAGAGAGCGCCACAGCCGCTCGATGAACACTTTGTCCATCCAGCGGCCGCGACCGTCACGCCGGTGGCTGCCAACCTACCGGTGAAGGCGGGCTGGTGAACTGGCTGCCCTGGCCGGTATTCTCGCGACGATGCGGCATCGCGCTGAGATTCCAGGCGCGCATGGAAGACGACGGCGAGTGCATGCTGGTGCTGATGGGCGCGACGCCGGAAAAGAGAGCTGGCTCCGCAAATTCGGACAGTAGCTTGAGTGGATTTTCTGCCTGACAGCGGCGAGGATTCTTGCCGCGAATCAGGAGCGAAGATGACGAAGAAGAGCCGCCGGACGCATTCTCCGGCATTCAAGGCGAAGGTTGCTTTGGCTGCGGTCAAAGGCGACAAGACGCTGGCGGAGCTGGCGCAACTGTTTGATGTTCATCCGAACCAGATCACGATCTGGAAAAACCAGCTCCTGGAAGGCGCCGCCGGCGTGTTTGGGCATGACAAGGCATCGGCCGAGACGCCGGTCGATTTGAAGGCGTTACATGCCAAGATCGGCGAGCTGGCGTTGGAAAACGATTTTTTGTCCGGCGCGCTCACCAAGGCGGGCCTGCTGAGCGCAAAGCGATGATCGACCGCGGTCATGATCTTTCTATCGTGCGCCAGGCGAAGGTCCTGAAGCTGGCTCGCAGCACGGTCTACTATGAACCTCGGCCAGTTTCGGCCGAGGACCTTGCCTTGATGCGTCGGCTCGATGAGCTGCATCTCGATTATCCCTTCGCGGGAGCGCGTATGCAGGCGGCATGCTGATCGCGCTGCGCTCCTTCCGTCACTCTGGCCCATCCTTCGCCGATCTCGTGCCGTATGCAGGGCTTGTTGCAAACGGGATCGTGCTCTTGAAGGACGGTTCGCTGATGGCCGGCTGGTATTTTGCCGGGCCGGACTCGGAGAGCTCGACGAACGCCGAGCGCAACGAGGTCTCACGCCAGATCAACACGATCCTGGCGCGCCTCGGCTCAGGCTGGATGGTCCAGGTCGAGGCGGTGCGCGGGCCCACCACGGATTATCCTGCAGGGCAGGACTGCCACTTTCCCGATTCAGTGACGCGCGCGATCGACGACGAACGCCGCAGCCGTTCGAGCAGGAGAGGGGACATTTCGAGAGCCGCCACGCGATCATTCTGTCCTGGCGGCGGCCCGAGCGGCGGCGCGCCGGACTGGCGCGCTACCTCTATTCCGATGCCGAGAGCCGGTCGGCCTCCTATGCTGATACGGCGATCGAGAGCTTCCGCGCCTCCATCCGCGAAGTCGAGCAATATCTCACGAGCGTCCTGTCCATCCGACGCATGGAAACGCGCGAGATTGAGGAGCGCGATGGCACGCGCGTGGCGCGCTACGATGAACTGTTCCAGTTCATCCGCTTCTGCATCACCGGCGAAAATCACCCCATCCGCTTGCCGGACATCCCATGTATCTCGACTGGCTCGCGACGGCCGAGCTCCAGCACGGCCTGTCGCCCACGGTCGAGAACCGCTTTGTCGGCGTGGTCGCGATCGACGATTTTCCAGCCGAGAGCTGGCCGGGAAATCGTCAATTGGCTCGACCTGATGCCGCTGACCTATCGCTGGTCGTCACGCTTCATGTTCCTCGACGGCCAGGACGCCCCGCAGAAGCTCGAGCGCACCCGAAAGAAGTGGCAGCAGAAGGTCCGCCCCTTCCACCGACAGCTCTTCCATACGCAAAGCCGCTCGGTCGACCAGGATGCGGCCGCGATGGTGGCTGAGACTGAGGATGCGAACGCGGAAGCCTCTTCACAACTCGTCGCCTACAGCTAGTACACGCCGGTCATCGTGCTGTTCGACGAGAGCAGCGCGCGCCTGCAGGAGAAGGCCGAGGCGGTCCGTCGCCTGATCCAGACCGAAGGTTTTGGCGCGCGGATTGAAACGCTGAACGCGACGGAAGCCTTCCTCGGCAGCCTGCCGGGCAATTGGTACGCAATATCCGCGAGCCCCTCATCAACACGCGCAACCTCGCGGACCTGATCCCGCTTAATGCTGCTGATCGAGCAGCTCAAGCTTGCCCAGGCCGAGCAGGAAAGCAAGGCCGAGATCGCGGCTCCAGACCTCCAGAAGCCGCCAAACGGAAACGTGCACAAATCCGCGACCGCCTCGACGTCCGCTGCCGCGACAATCTGCTAGTCGAACGCATCGTTGAACCGGCGCCTTGTGTATGCGGCAAATGCGGCAGCCGAGCGGCCGCACAAGCTCAGCGAGGTGGTGTCGAAGACCCTTGAATGCGAGCCGCGGCGCTGGATGAGTGCACGAATGCACAAACAAAGAAAGCCTACAAAGCCATACATCCTGCCGCCGCGGCAGGCGGCGGCAGGCCGGGGGAAGTCTTAATGGCAATAATCAAACGTCGCCGCGTCGACCGTACCCGTGATCCGCATCCGAGCCACCGCAGCAAACTCGATCTCGATCGACCCGCCGCTGTTGGACGGCGGGACCGGACACGGCGGCGGCCCAGATTCCGCGATCACCATGGCCGGTACTAGGCCAGATTAACGGGTTAACGGGCGGTATCCTTCGGCTCAGGCCGAAACGACTGTCGCCATCGCAGCAGCAATGAGCGCGAAACGCCGCCGCGCTATTGCCGCGGCGCCTGTAAGCTCTCCAGGACGATCTTGAGCTTCTCATCTTCGGACCAGCGCGGCCGCCGGCCCGTCTCCACCGCCTCAAGCCGTTCGATTCGGGCACTGCGCCTATCACTGAAGGACAGTTCTCAACATCACGCTCATTCGGCGAGGCGGCCTTCACCGGGCTTCACTGGTCTTCACTGGGCTTCACTGGCTTTCAATTACCCATAACTTTGACCACTCGAGCTGATCCGCTGATCGGCGAAATCTTGAATCGAAAGAATCACTTGTGATTCCTTGCTGAGCACCTGATTCGCGAGGGGGTGCTCTATGGGGCTGACATTGAGGGATCGATCGGCAAAAGGCTGTTTGCGATTCTTGGACGGTGAATGTTGGATTGATCGAGAGATTAGTGGATGTCAGTTTAGGGACGCGCGGCTCGGCGACAGATTCCGCAAACTGCTCACGCAGATTGGAAGCGCCATGGGACAAAGTATTCCGCTCGTCTGCCAGGATTGGGCGAATACCAAGGCAGCCTACCGCTTCTTCTCTAATGACCGGGTCAGCGAAGCGGACCTTCGACGGTTCGCCGTCTGATCGAAGAACAGAGCTTGCCTGCGCAGCAGCTGTGCAAAGGCGCACCGTGGATGATCAAAGCGGTTGATCTGGAACATCCCGATGTCAAGCGCGCCGCGCATGCGCGGCGGTTCCGGCGGCCATCGTCTGGCGATCCGGGTCAAAAAGAGCTTCAACTCTAAGGGGGTAGCGAGATGGGCAGTATGAATCTGACTCGGGCGGACCGAAGAGGAGCAGATTGGCGCCCTTCTCGAGCCAGGCGTCGCCGGCGGTAATCGCCATAATCTGGGCCCTGGAGATCATCGGCACGGCCTCGAACTCGAAGGTGTCGAGGGTCTTGCCCGGCAGGAGGTGGGCTTCGACGAGACGGCGCTCGATGCGGCGGCGATCGCGCTCGGCGAGTTCGTGTTCCGCGATGGCGGTGAGGAAACGGGCAGCGGGCCAGCCTTCCTTATCGGCCTGTTCGGCGAATTTGGGCCATATGAGCTTGATGGCAGGAAGACGCAGTTCGTTGAGAAGGATGCCAAGCTTGGCGGTATCGATGGTGCTGTTCGTCTTCATGCCACGTCTCCCATCGTCAGGCCGGCACCGATCAGGGCTTCATAGACATTGAGCGGCACGAGGTGGATCTCGACGTTCGGCAGTGCGGCGGGATCGGGCGCGAAGTGGGCCCGCAAAGCGGCCATGTCCGGCAATTGCCCGGTCTCCAGAGCGGTGGAAAGCTTGTCGGCCAGTTCGCTCTCGCAGCCGCGCTCATGGGCGAGCGCGAGCAGATCGGTCATGACGCGGCAGGCCTGGCGCTCCGGCAGGCGCATCAGGAGCGCGTCGAAGGTTCGCCGGTAAGCGTCGCGTGGAAACAGCTGATCGCGATAGACGAGGCTGAGCAGCGCCATCGGCTTCCTGCGCAGCGAATGGATGACATGGCGATAGTCAACCACTTGGTCGTGCTTGCCGGAAGCATGAGGGCGCCCCCGCGTCAGGGTCATGAGCGGGGTGCCGCCGATGAACAGGTCCAGCCGGTCGTCGAACAGGCGCACCCCGGAGCCGATGGCCGATCAGGCGCGAGGGCACGGTGTAGAATACCTTGCGCAGCGTGAAGCCACCCGAGGAGGTGACGCGGACGCCGCTGGCCCGGCAGGGGCTGCAGTCCGGCGCGTTCGAGGTCGATGCGCTTGGCATTGCGGGCGTTGCGGCGGCTGACGATCTCGTCGATGAAGCCGCGATAGGCGGCCAGATCGGCGAAATCGGCAGAGCCCCGCATCAGCAGCGCGTCCTGGATGGCGCGCTTGAGATGGCCGTGCGGGCCTTCGATGGCGCCGTTCTCGTGGGCGATGCCGGTATTGTTGCGCGAAGGCGTCATGCCGTAATGACGGCAGAACTCATCGTAGCGGCGCGTCAGGTCTGTGCAGGCTTGGGGGTCGAGATTGCGGAAGGCCGCCGAAAGGCTGTCGGTGCGGTGTTCGCGCGGTACGCCACCGAGCGACCACAGGGCGTTCTGCAGCCCTTCCGCCAAGGCCACGAAACTCTCCCCGCCGAGCACGACATGAGCGTGTTCGAAGCCGGAATAGGCCAGCCGGAAGTGATAGAGCCGGTGATCCAGCGCGGCGCCGGCGATCGCAATGCCGGCATCGCCCATGTCGGTGAAATCCGAAAGGCCCATCCGGCCGGGCTCATGCACCTGCCGGAAAATGATCTCACGCTCCGCGCCATGAATGGCGCGCCACGATCGGATGCGCCGCTCCAGCGTGCGGCGAATGCCGCCGCCCAGCTCGGGATGCCGCCGGATCATCTCCTCAAAAATAGCGACGGAGCGGAGGCCCGGGGAAGCCTGCAGCATGGGCACGACCTCGGCTTCAAAAATATCGCCCAACGGGTCGGGCCGGCGCCGCTCGCGGGGCGCCTTCCTTTGCGAGGGCAGCCTCGGGTCCTTCTCGATGCGATAGGCCGTGGCGATACTGATCGACGCCTTCGCCGCCGCGGCGGCAGTGGGATTAGTCTGACGGAACTTCATAAAGAGCCTCATCTGGTGATCGGTTACATGGCGGCCAGGCACAAAGTGATTCCCCCTCGCAGAAGAACCACCTCCATACCCGGCCGACCGGGATCACCGGGCGGCACGGCCCCTTCCGGGATCGCGCCGCCGGCGGGCTCGTAACTCCGGTCGGGCTACGCCCTCCCTGCATTACAAGCCCGTCGGCCTCTTCACATCCAGATTGACGCTCCACTTCCATCCTGATTGTCGCGCCGCATTCAAACGGTCGTCGCAACACTCGGAGTTTGGAGGTTGCGATGAACGTTGTAAGGCGCAGATCGGCGCGGTCAGGACGAGCCCCATTGCCGTCGCCAAAACGGCCCTCTGTTGCAGGGCGCAATGAACAGAATAAATGTTGGCGGGCGATTGCCGCTGGGTTAAGCAGCGAAGATGCTGCACTCGAAGCCGGATTGTCACAACCTGTCGGAAGCAGATTATTCCGAAAGGCGGGCGGCATGCCACCAGCGATGTTCAGATCTTCGGCAAAGGCGCTCTCCGGGCGGTACCTCTCGTTGATTCAGCGCGAGGAGATCGCACTTCTCAAGGTGCAGGGCCATTCCATACAGCAGATTGGACGCCGCCTGGGGCGGGCTGCTTCGACAGTCTCCCGTGAACTGCGGCGCAACGCGGCCACCCGCGGCGGCGGGCTGGAGTATCGGGCAACAACTGCCCAATGGCATGCGGATCGATCCGCCCGCCGGCCCAAGCCGACCAAGCTTGCGCTCAATGCAACCTTGCGCACTTATGTGGAGGAGAGACTTGCTGGCGGCGTCGTAGCCCCGACCGGCGCTCCTGTTCCTGGTCCCGCCGTTCCGTGGAAGGGGCGCCGGCATGGCCCACGCAAGGATCGGCGATGGGCCAAAGCCTGGAGCCCTGAGCAGATTGCCCGACGCTTGCCGATCGACTTCCCGGACGACAAGACGATGCGCATCAGCCACGAAGTTATCTATCAAGCTCTCTTCGTTCAGGGCCGTGGCGCGCTGCGCCGCGAGCTGACGGCCTGCTTGCGAATAGGGCGTGTACTACGGATGCCCAGAGCGCGCGTACGCAGGCCAGGCAAAGGCTTTGTCTCCCCGGAGATCATGATCAGTGAGCGCCCTGCTGAAGTTGCCGATCGAGCAGTGCCGGGACATTGGGAGGGAGACCTCATCCTCGGTGTTGGCAGCTCGGCAATCGGCACGCTGGTCGAGCGCACGACGCGCTCCACGATGCTATTGCACCTTCCCCGGTTGGCGGGGCATGGCGAAGCGCCGCGCGTGAAGAACGGACCTGCGCTCGCGGGACACGGGGCCGAAGCCGTGCGCGACGCGATCACGCGCACCGTCATCACCTTACCCGAAGAACTGCGTCGCTCGCTGACTTGGGATCAGGGAGCCGAAATGGCTCAGCACGGTCGTCTCAAGATCGATGCGGGTATCCAGGTCTACTTCTGCGACCCGCAAAGCCCTTGGCAGCGCGGCACTAACGAGAACACCAACGGGTTGCTGCGGCAGTACTTCCCGAAAGGCACAGACCTGAGCATCCACAGCGCCGACGAGATATCCGCTGTGGCAGCGGCCCTCAATGCCCGACCGAGAAAGACACTAGTGGTTCATCACAGTGATCTCGACGTTTTGATACCGAGCCATTCGAGGATCGGCAAGCTTTCCGGCGGCACGAGGATTTCGATGCTTCTGGGGACGCCAGGTTGACGTCGGATGAAGCCGTTTCGTTCGAGGGTGACGATCATTTGGTGGACCGAAGGCGGGCTGACGCGGAAGTGGCGCTGGATGTCGGCTTCGGCGGGTGGACGTCCGAACATGTGGGCGTAGGTATGGATGAAAGCCAGGTAATAACCCTGCTTCTCGGTGAAGCGCGCGCCTGATTTTTGACTCATCGTTGGATTCGTCCCGGCCTCCGACAAGGAGGCAAAGCATGAATGTACGTTATCGGGTCGAATTGAACCAAGCCGAGCGCAACGAACTGACGGCGATGCTCGGCGGCGGCAAGCACGCCGCCCGCAAGCTTAAGCGGGCGCAGATTTTGCTGGCGGCCGATGGAGGCTGCCGCGACGAGGAGATTGCTCGGACCGTGAGTGTCAGCCTCTCCACCGTCGGCCGGACCAAGCGCCGCTTCGTGGAAGGAAATCTGGAGCGGGCCTTGAGCGAGGAGCCGCGTCCGGGCGCTGAGCGCAAGCTGACCGGCAAGGAGGAAGCCCTGCTGGTGGCGACCGCATGCGCCAAGCCGCCCGCCGGCTGCAAACGCTGGACGCTGACGCTGTTGGCCGACACGATGGTCAAGCTCACCGATCACAACAGCCTGTCGGGCGAGACCGTGCGTCGCCGGCTGGCCGAGAACGACCTCAAGCCGTGGCGCAGGGACATGTGGTGCATTCCGCATGTCGACGGCGAATACGTTGCCCGCATGGAGAACGTGCTCGACCTCTACGCCGAGACGCAGAATCCCGCCCGGCCGCTGGTCTGTTTCGACGAGACTCCCATCCAGCTGATCGGCGAGGTGCGCCAGCCGGTCCCGGCCCAACCGGGACAGCGCGAGCGCTACGATTACGAGTATCGCCGCAACGGCACCGCCAATCTCTTCGTCACCTTCGATCCACATCGGGGCTGGCGCAACGTCAAGGTCACCGACCGCCGCGCCGCCGTGGACTACGCCCACTGCATGCGTGATCTCGTCGACGTCCATTATCCCGACGCCGCCTGCATCCGTGTCGTGCAGGACAATTTGTCGATCCATAAGCCTGGGGCGCTGTATGAGGCCTTCGCGCCCGCCGAGGCCCGGCGCATCCTGCGCCGCCTCGAATTCCACTTCACCCCGAAGCACGCCAGTTGGCTCAATATGGTCGAGTGCGAGATCAGCGTGCTACAGCGCCAGTGTCTCGGCCGCCGCATCGACGATCCCAAAAGGCTCCGAAACGAGATCGCAGCATGGCAAAAGAGGCGGAATAAAACCCGAGCCCGCATCAAATGGATGTTCACAACAGATAAAGCCCGCGCCAAACTCGGCCGAGCCTATCCAGCCACCCCCAAAGAGTCAAAATCACTGTGATGAACCACTAGGCTGGAAAACGCCGGCGGAGGCGCTTGACGAATTGCTGTCATGAGTGAAAATAACTGGTGTTGCGACGACCGTTTGAATCCGCCCAATACGTATCCATTAAGTACACAGAGCGCTTGGCTGAAGCTGGTGTCGAGCCTTCTGTCGGTAGCGTCGGAGACTCCTATGACAATGCTCTCGCCGAAACGATCAATGGACTTTACAAGGCGGAGGTGATCCATCGGCGTGGACCGTGGCGGAACTTCGAGGCCGTCGAGTTCGCTACCCTCGAATGGGTCGACTGGTTCAACAACCGAAGGCTCCTCGAGCCCATCGGCAACATCCCGCCTGCCGAAGCCGAGCAACGCTACTACGCCATGCTGGAACAACCCGCCATCGCGGCGTAACTTAAACCAAACGGCCTCCGGCAAACCCGGCGCGGTTCATTGCAAAAGCTTACGTGCTTCTTGGGCGAGGGTGAGAGAAAAACGGCTGTCGCATAGGGGAAGGGGCAAATACTGTTCTAGCGGCGGAACTACGACAGAGAATAAATAATATATTGTGTGCAGCCGTTAGCCCTCGCTATAGTTCAGGGGGCGCAACTTATCGTGTTCTGCACGGGACTACCCGGCTTGCTAAGCAACAACACGTCACCAAGAGCAAGTTACCGCTACGAATTCTGGAAGCGCCAGATTAGTCCCCGGACAACAATGAAAGCTAGTGAGGGGGGCATTGATTGGTGATTGAGCATTATATATGGCTTTGTCGCTCTTCGTTTGTGCTGTGCAAACACCCACTTTCGTACCAAACGCGCATATATCAGAGTGCCCAGGCAATTTTTCAAATTGCAGCTCAACTTTCCGGTAGACTCGAATGGGTTGCGTTCTCGGGGCACCTCGCCAGCAATGGCGCGATTACTCCGCTCAAACAGCGCTCCCCCCCTACAAGCGCCCAACCTATGTTGCCGCCCTCTTTAAGCCAGCCTCTCGAAAACCGCTGCAAGACCGCCTAAGCAAAGAGGAGACGCGATACAATGATTTTCTTAATGACCAGTTGCTCGTTGCGCAGCGCGCTTGGGTTTCAAATGTGCGGTCTCGAGGTTTGGAAGTCGAATCGGCCGACACGCTCTGCGTCTATCCGTTCATGACTATTTCGACCCACTCCGCTCAATTGGAGCGGATTGCAGCGAGCCAGGAGTCCGGCAATTCAAAGATAGATCAGCTATTGTACATCTACATGCCCGCAAAACAAGCACAAGAATGTGGGAGGAGGCAGAGCTTGGACTATGTTCCAGACTACATGCGCTTTCTGGACTTTGGCGGTCTACGAAAGATCATGGCCGTGTCGCATCCGCCGTATGCAACAAATACCAATAAGCGCGCGATGGTCGAAAGGTACCATTCAGCTGGCTGCGGCGAGGTCGACGAGAGCGACATTGCATATTGTGCTGTCATTACCCAGACCAGTTTCACCGATTATGTCCCCTCGATGGATTGTTACAAGCGTGTTGGATATGGTCCAATTGACGTGCTCGCTGTTGCGCCAGTTCTGTTTGCGAACGAGAGTCCTGTTGAGCCTTCTTCGGAAGATTCGGACTAGCATTACAGTTGCTTTTTTGATTTGAAGTGGGCGCGTTGAGCGGCAGCCTGGTGAGCTCTGCGCCAGAAGGACCATGCGATGATGTGTGCGGGTTGAATCCGCTTCCGCGCAAGTCTGATAGCAATGCGGCGGATTTCCTGGATTGACCAACGGATCAGTGGTGGGGTGGTTATGTTTTGGCTTTTGCCGGGGGGCGCCGTTTCGTTTTTTTGGGCGGTGGCGGATTAGCGCGATGTCGGATCGCGGCCATCATGGCGAAGGCGAGCATCACCAAGGACACATGACGGTGCCAGCCATGCCAGGATCTGCTCTCGTTGTGATCGAGCCCGAACTCGTTTTTCGCGGTTTCAAAGCTGTCCTCGATCGCCCATCGATGGCCTTCGACCGCGACCAGCGTTTCAATGGCTGTTCCCGCTGGGCACCAGGTGGTGAAGAAGGCGAGGTCATCATCGGCAATGCGACGACGGATCAGTAGACCGCGTGTCCACAAACCGTCATTTGCACTGTTGGACTGCTCGGCCTCGAGATCCGCCAATTCGAGATAACACCAATCGTGCAGCCGCGGTCCTTTGGTTCCGGCTCCCGCCGACAGGCGCTTCCAGTCGGATGAGCGCCGCGTCCGGGCGAGGTCTGCAGCCGTACCGGCGACCGGCGGTCGCTTGCCCCAGGATCGAAACACATGAGCGCTGCTGACCCCAAGCACGTAGCCTTTGCCTGCCCGACGTAGTTGCTGTTCGATGTTGCCAACACCGTAGACGGTATCACCGGCAACCCACTTGAATGGTACAGACCCGGCTATCGCGCGTGCGATCATTCTCGTCGCAAGCTTTGGTTTGGTCGCAAAGCCGACATCGGCAGGCACATATGTGGCTTCCAGACGATCTGGATCGTCGGTCCATTCCTTCGGAAGATACAACGCGCGATCGATGAACGCATGGCCATGACGCGAAACGTAGGCAGCGAAGACGCCGATCTGGCAGTTCGTGATCTTTCCTGCCGAACCAGTGTATTGCCGCGCCACTCCGCATGACGCTTTGCCCTGTTTGAGAAAGCCGGTCTCGTCGATCACGAGCACCGCATCGTCATCCGCCAAATGCTCGATGACATAGTCGTGCACGATATCGCGCAGGGCATCAGCGTCCCAGTCTCCACGACCCAGAATCGCCTGCTGCCGCCATGGGCCGGGATCGCCAGCCGCCTCCGCGCGCATCCAACCGGTCTTGCGCTGCTCATCTCCGAGCAGACCTTCCAGGAACAGGCCTGCATTCGTCGCAACACGCTCTTGCGTGAACAACGGACGTATCCGTTGCTTGATCTCTCGAAGCGACGCCGCCCACAACGCAAGCGTCTCCTCAACCGACGCGGCCCGCGCCCACGACATTCGAATCATGGTTGCCCATGGATTCAGAAGCCCGCAACAAAAGCAACTGTAATGCTAGGGTCTGTACCTAATTAGCGAGTTCTGATTCCCTCGTGCCAAGTTGATTCGGCACGGGGGACTTCGATGCGCAAAGGACTGTTCTGGCTCAACGACAAGCAGTGGGCTCAGATAGAGCCGCATCTGCCAACGAACCAGACCGGCCCGGCGCGCGAAGACGATCGACGCATTATCAGCGGTATCATTCACATGCTCCAGTGCGGCGCACGCTGGCGCGATTGCCCGTCCGACTATGGCCCTTACACGACGATCTACAATCGGTTCAATCGCTGGGCTAAGCGCGGACATTGGCAGGCGATCTTTGAAGCGCTCGCCCGCTGCGGCAAGGACCGAGTGGCTTTGTCGATCGACTCCACCTCGATCAAAGCGCATCGCTCGGCGAGCGGCGGAAAAGGGGGGAGTGTGAACAGGCGATCGGCCGCTCGCGCGGTGGGCGGACCACGAAAATCCACGCGCTGAGCGACCCTGATTGCAAACCTTGCGCATTTCATCTCACTCCGGGACAAGCCGCAGACATTGCCGCAGGGCCGGCCCTTTTGAAGCTCGCGCCGCCCATGTCTTCCCTCATTGGGGACAAAGGCTACGATGGCGACGGCTTTCGCGCCGAAATCGTCAATCGCGGCGCGAAACCCGTCATTCCAAACAAATCCAACCGGGTAACCCTCCACAGCTTCAGCAAGCGCCTCTATAAAGGGCGCAATGTTATCGAGCGCTGTTTCTGCCGGCTCAAGGATTTCAGGCGTGTTGCTACTCGCTACGACAAACTTGCCAGAAACTTCTTGGCCGCCGTCCACCTCGCCGCTTATTGGATCAATTGAGTCTGAACCCTAGCATTACAGTTGCTTTGTTTGCGGGCTTCTGAATCCATGGGCAACCATGATTCGAATGTCGTGGACGCGGGCCGCGTCGGTTGAGGAGACGCTTGCGTTGTGGGCGGCGTCGCTTCGAGAGGTCAAGCAGCGGATACGTCCGTTGTTCACGCAAGAGCGTGTGGCGACGAATGCAGGCCTGTTCCTGGAAGGTCTGCTCGGAGATGAGCAGCGCAAGACCGGTTGGATGCGCGCGGAGGCGGCTGGCGATCCCGGCCCATGGCGGCAGCAGGCGATCCTGGGTCGCGGGGATTGGGACGCTGATGCCCTGCGCGACATCGTCCGGGACTATGTCATCGAGCACTTGGCGGATGACGATGCGGTGCTCGTGATCGACGAGACCGGCTTTCTCAAGCAGGGTAAGGCCTCGTGCGGAGTGGCGCGGCAATACACTGGTTCGGCAGGGAAGATCACGAACTGCCAGATCGGCGTCTTCGCTACCTACGTTTCGCGTCATGGTCATGCGTTCATCGATCGCGCGTTGTATCTTCCGAAGGAATGGACCGACGATCCAGATCGTCTGGAAGCCGCATACGTGCCTGCCGATGTCGGCTTTGCG